>NZ_JBHSUM010000004.1:0-94726 GCF_042660605.1 Nitratireductor sp. GCM10026969 | reverse complement strand
GGCGCTTGCGGCGAGCGTGGCGATGGCCGGCATCCTGTTTCGGCTCGAACGGCGCTCCAAGGGCGGGCTCCGCGTCTGCCGGTCCGCCGCGGATATCCGCAGCGCGAAGGCCGACGGCGCGCTCGCCGCCGTGCTGCACATGGAGGGCGCGGAGGCGATCGACCGCAATTTCCGCAATCTGGAGGTGCTGTACAGGGCGGGACTGCGTTCGCTCGGTCCCGTATGGAGCCGGGCCAACGCCTTCGGCCATGGCGTGCCCTTTCGCTTTCCATCCTCGCCTGATACCGGGCCGGGCCTCACCGATCTCGGCCGGGAACTGGTGCGTCAGTGCAACCGCCTGGGGATTGTCGTCGATCTTTCGCACATCACCGAGAAGGGCTTTTGGGATGTGGCGGAATTGAGCGATGCGCCACTGGTCGCCTCCCATTCCAATGCCCATGCGATCAGCCCGCATGCGCGCAATCTCACCGACGGCCAGCTCGACGCCATTCGCGAGAGCGGCGGGCTCGTGGGCGTCAACTACGCGACGGCCTTTCTGCGCACGGATGGCCGCATGGACGCCGACACCTCCCTCGATCTTCTCCTGCGCCATGTCGATCATCTGGTCGAAAGGCTGGGCATTGACGGGGTGGGGCTCGGTTCCGATTTCGACGGCGCAGTGATCCCCGCAGCCATCGGCGACGTCGCCGGTCTCCCGCGCCTTGCCGACGCCCTCGGCCAGCACGGTTATCACGCCGAGGAGGTCAGGAAGATCTGCTTCAACAACTGGGTCGCGGTTCTGGAGCGGAGTTGGAACGCGATCTGAAGGTGATGGGCGGATGGATGCGCGGCGGAACCCGGACGAAATGCGAACCGGCGCAAGCCGAACTGGCGGCCCGCGCCAGCGGCTGACTACTCCCGCAGCTGCTTCAACCGCTCGCCTTCGTAAAGGCTGTCGAGCGGGACGTCCCGGGCGAGGATACCGGCCGTCCGGGCAAAGGTGGTAAAGCTTTTTCGCGCCTCCTCGCCCACGCCGGGGTTGGCGCTGGCAGCAAGACAGGCGGCCATGGCGCGCTCGAAGATGGGGCCGTCCTGTACCGGCCAGCCCATGAGGAAGTCGCACGCTTCCTCGGCGCTGTATATCTCCATCACCGGGTCGCCGCTCCGCACGAGGATGCGGACGGGTAGATCAAACTGGGCGGTATCCATGTCGAGATCCTCCAGCGCGGTTAACCGGCAAAAGGCGGGAAGGTTGCACAACGGCGCAATCGTGCATGTCAGGTTCTTCCATCTCAGCCGGAACCGAAAAAGAGATCATCGCACCTGCACGGGCGATCGGCAATACGGACGGTGCCGGGAGCCGGTGCAAGGTTGGGTTTGCAAGTGGCCGGCGTCTTCCCGACGCAACGGCCGGTCACCGTGCGCGGGGCGTGGACGATCTCCCGCGCCAAGGACATGCTGGCCCAGCACCACGCCGCCGGCTGCATAGACGCCGCGGCTGCGAAAGCCGTCATGGTCGTCGGAGTAATAGCCGCTGTCATAGATGCAGCCCGACAGCATCGAGGCTGCAAGGATTACGGTCGAAATCAGCAATGCATTTTTCGGCATCGTCCTGTCTCAAGCGTGCGCTGCGGCTCTATCCAGCGGGAACAGGGGGGCGCCAACCGATATTGAAGCCGCTGTTCGGGGAACGAGACCCGCGCAGGGAAGTTCCGGAAGGTGGCCCTTTGTCGCGCGACAGATGGGCGGGTTGCGGCGGAGCCGGGCCGGAACGATGAAGGGGCCGGGTTGTTTGGGCCGGAGCGAGCCGATGAGCAGTGAAGAATATAACGAGACCGAGGTCCCCGCGGTGACCGGCATCCGCGGCAGATGCCCGCGGTGCCAACAGGGCCATCTGTTCGCCGGCTATCTCAAGCTCGCCGACAGGTGTGACGTCTGCGGCCTGGACTTCGGCTTCGCGGATCCGGCGGATGGGCCGGCATTCTTCGCAATGAGCATTGCCGCGGTCCCGGCCCTTGCGTTCGCGCTCTGGTTCCAGTTCACGTTCGAGCCGCCGATCTGGGCTCACCTGTTCACCACCCTGCCGCTTACGGTCGGCGCCTGCCTTCTGTTGTTGAGGCCTTTGAAGGGATGGCTTGTTTGCTCGCAATATTTCCACAAGGCACAGGAAGGCACGATCGACCGCCAGTGGCATGCCGCCGAAGCGCGGCGGCGCGACGAGCATTGATGCCGTGGCCGCGCCGGGACGTTCCCTTTCCGCATGTCGGACGCTATTGAAAGGACCGCCCATCCCACTGCACGGTCCCGGCACGCCCGCCAGCCCCATGCATCCGGATTCGCGGGGTGGCGCCATCCTCGACGCTGACGCCGGCACCCAGCATTTCCCGTTCCAGATGCAACAATCCCCCGCGCCGGACGTAGAAGTTCACCGTGCAAAGCTGCGCGCCGCAGAAGATGCTGCGCGACGGTCCCGGGCCGGCGCAGCCGATCCCCTCGTGGCTCAGGACGAGATCGGTTTCTCCATCGCCCGTCAGGTCCTTTTCGATCACGGCGGCCGGATCGATCTCGCCCGGGCGGCCCTCGCAGGCCGCGGCGATCTCCTGGGTAATGAGGTATTCCGTGGCGTTGGAATAGGCCCCTGCCGGCGCACACAGCGCGGCCATGAAACCCGTGGCGAAGAGCAGGCGGATGACGGGCACGGACGGACTCCCTTTACGGTTCGAGATCATCTTATCCGGGCCTCGACATTCGACCAGTCGGTAAATCGGGTTAATACCGATGTCGCTTGCACGCCTGAACGCCAGCCGCCGCGGCGCCACGCCTCACATTACCGTGAAATGTCGGATTTTTGCAGCGCACCCCCATTCTCGCCGGAAACGGCACTTAGCCGATCACCATGCGCCATAGATCTTTCCTGGTTCCCGTCTTTTTTCTGCTCGTTTTCTCCGTCGCGGCGCGTGCCGCGGAGGGGCTGGAAGAGCGGCTCGAACCCATTCTCGACGATGCCGAGGAGCTCACGCCGCTGCACAGCGTCGTCGTGGCGCACGAGGGCGCCATCGTCGCCGAGCGCGGCTATCGCGGCCATTCTCCGGAAAGCTCCGCCAACATCAAGTCCGCGTCGAAATCCATCATGTCCGCGCTCGTCGGCATCGCCATTGATAAAGGCGTGCTCGAGGGCACCGAACAGAAAATCGCCGAACTGCTTCCGGACGATCTTCCCGCGGACCCGGACCCGAGATTGCAGGAGGTCACCGTCGGTCACCTTCTTTCCATGCAGGCCGGGCTCGGCCGCACCTCCGGCCCGAATTACGGGCGCTGGGTGGCGAGCGACAATTGGGTGCGGGCGGCGCTCGCCATGCCGTTCGATGACGAGCCGGGCGGCGCCATGCTCTATTCCACAGGTTCGACCCATCTCTTGTCGGCGATTCTCACGCGCCTGACGGGCCGCTCGACGCTGGCGCTCGCGCGGGAATGGCTGGGGCCGCAGGAGGGTTTTTCGATCGCCGCATGGGATCGTGACCCGCAGGGCATCTATTTCGGCGGCAATCAGATGTCCATGAGCCCGCGCTCGCTGCTTGCCTTCGGCGAGCTCTATCGCAACGGCGGCGTCAGCCGCGATGGCGAGCAGCTCGTGCCGGCGCGCTGGATCGAGGCCTCATGGCAGCGGCGCACCGCCTCACGCTTTACCGGGGACGGGTATGGCTATGGCTGGTTCATGCGCCGCATCGCCGGTGAGGACGTCTATTACGGCTGGGGCTATGGCGGCCAGATGCTTTATGTTGTGCCGGGGCAGGGCCTGACTGTGGTCATGACCTCCGACACGAACAGTCCGGCCGGCCGCAGCGGCCACCGCGACGATCTCCACGCGCTGCTCGGGCGGATCATGGAAGCGGTCGAGGGTGAGGACCGCTGAAGCGGATGGGGAATCCCCCTGCCCGTCGGGCGCCATCCCGGAGTTTTCCGGGTTCCGGGATGGCGCACTCGTTCCGAAGGGACGGGCCGGCCGCTTTACTTTTCGGCCGTACCATTCACCCTGTTCCAGCGCACCGAGGACCAGAACGATAGCCCGATCAGAGCCGCGCCGCCGAGGCCGGTGATCAGCTCGGGAATGTGCACGAGGGACTGGGTGTACATGATCACCGACAGCGCGATGATCGCGTAGAAGGCGCCATGTTCGAGATAGCGATATTGGGCGAGCGTGCCCTTGTCGACCAGCATGATGGTCATCGAGCGGACATACATGGCGCCGATGCCCAGACCGATGGCGATGATGAAGAGGTTCTGGGTGAGCGCGAAGGCGCCGATCACGCCGTCAAAGGAGAAGGAGGCGTCGAGAACCTCGAGATAGAGGAAGGCGCCGAGACCTCCCTTGGCGGCACTGCTCATGGTTTCCTGCGCGCGGTCCAGGAACGCGCCCACCACCTCCACCAGGAGGAAGGTCAACAGCCCCCAGATGGCAGAGCTGAGAAAGACGCGCGCTTCCTCGCCACCGAGCAGCCGCGAGAAGGTCAGGATCAGGATCAGCACGAAAGCGATCTCGATGCCGCGGATGGTGGCGTATTTCGCCAACCGCCGTTCCAGCCACTGCACCCAGTGCACGTCCTTCTCGTGGTCCAAGAAGAAGGACAGGCCGACCATCATCAAAAAGGTGCCGCCGAAGGCGGCGATCGGCAGATGCGCCTCGCGCATGATGCGCGCATATTCCGAGGGTTCCGTGGCAGCCAGGAGAATCGCCTGCCATGGCCCGATTTTGGCGGCGATCACCACGATCAGCAGCGGAAAGACGATCCGCATGCCGAAAACCGCAATCAGAATGCCCCAGGTCAGGAACCGGCGCTGCCATTCGGGGCGCATGTCCTTGAGCTTGTTGGCATTGACGATTGCGTTGTCGAAAGACAGGGAAATTTCGAGAACGGCGAGAACGCAGCAGATGAGAAAGATGGTGAGCGTGCCGCCCACGGTGCCGGTCATCTCCCATCCAAGGAAGGCGCCGAGGACGAGTCCGAGCGCCGTGACGATGAAGGCCCACCTGAAATAATACAGGAGGGACGTCCCGGAACCTGCAGACGCGGCCTCTCTTTGAAGAGTGGTCCTGCTATCCATGATGTTTGAAGTGAATCCAGGCGGCTGGAAAAGGTCGCGGTGCCGACATCGCGAAAGCGCCGCCACTTCCGCCAGAGGGGCCCGGTCACCGAACAACTGCCCGCCAGAACGCGGCAGAACAGTAGATAGCGGGTCGTCCGCCTCCCGGCAAGCCCGATCGCGCAATTGGCCATTCGAGGGACCGGCAGACCGCAACCCTGTTCGGAACCAAGCGCCTTCGCCCGGGCGTTGAAGTGCAGACAAGGGAGCACCGATATGCATTGCGTTACGGGATGTGCCGGCAATGTGAGTGCCTGCTATCAAGGAGTGACTTCACGGGGAGCGCGGACACCCGCCGACGGCAGATGAGCGTCCTTCTGGTCCATCCGCGCCTCGCGGGCGATCCCTTCGCCGACCCGGTCCTTTATCTCGACTTCCGCTTCGGCAGGCGCGCATTGCTGTTCGACATCGGCGACCTGGCGCCGCTTTCACCCCGTGAGATCGCGCGCGTGACACAGGTGTTCGTGTCGCACATGCACATGGATCACTTCGCCGCCTTCGACCGGCTGCTGCGCCTCAGTCTCTACCGCGACGCCAGGGTCGATCTCGTCGGGCCTCCCGGGCTGGCCGATGCCGTGGAATCCAAGCTGCGCGCCTATACCTGGAACCTGCTGGACGCCGAATCGCGCGACTTTTCGCTTTCGGCGTCCGACTGGGCGGAGGGTGGATTCATGCACGCCAGTCTCTTCCGTGCGCGCGACGCCTTCCGGCGGCAGGAGATCGCGCCGCCCTCGCTGAACGGCATGGCTCTCATGGACGATCCGGAGTTCACGATTGAGGCGGCGGTGCTCGATCACGGGGTCCCCTCGCTCGCTTTCACCTTTCAGGAAAAGACGCGCGTCAATGTGCACAAGGCGCGGCTGGACGCACTCGGTCTGCCGGTGGGGCCGTGGCTGACGGAGGCAAAGCGGTCGGTGCGTCGCGGGGACCTGTCGCGGCGTCTTTCGCCGGCCGACGGCCGGCAGGTCACCATCCGGGATCTGCTGGAGGCGGGCGCGCTGAGAACCGGTGCCGGTCAGCGGATCGTCTATGCCACCGACCTCGCTTTCACCGAGCTCAACACGAAACGGCTGGTGGCGCTCGCGCACGGAGCCGACCGCCTGTACATCGAGGCTGGATTTCTGGAGGAAGACCGGCTGCTTGCCGCATCGAAGAAGCACCTGACGGCGGCGCAAGCCGGCTCGATCGCCCGGCTGGCGGGTGTGGCGGAAGCCTTTCCGATGCATTTCTCGCCGCGCTATGCCGACCGCGCGGACGAACTCAGAGCCGAATTCGCGAGCGCAATGGCGGGCGGCTAGAGTCTTCGTTCTTTCCGAAGACCGGTTTCCAAAAGCACGATGTGCAGGTTCGAAGGCCGCAAACTCCTTTGTGCGTCCGAATGGGCGCACGGGCTATTGCCGGGGCGCCGCTCCATGCGAATCCGCGGGCAAGATCGCCGCCGACACATCCCGTGCGGCTGCACGCCATGCTTTTTCAGCGCGGCGATGCACCGCGATTTTTCATTGGGCGGCGCGGGGGTCGTGCCGCGCCAGCCGGGCGAGAAGGAAATCCACCTCCGCCCGCGCCTTCTGCGAAAGGGCCGCTCCGGGGACCCGCAGATCCGCATGGGCGATGACGCCCCGCTTCGCCAGAACATACTTCCGCACGGCAAGCCCCACGCCCGCCTGGTGCTCGTAGCGCAGGAGCGGCAGATGGGCATCGTAGAGGTCGTGCGCGGCCTCCCGGTCGCCCGCCCGGCCCATCCGAACGACATCGATCAGCATCTCGGGGAAGGCATAGCCGGTCATCGCGCCGTCGGCGCCGCGCTCCATCTCGAAGTCGAGGAAGAGGGCGCCGTTGCCGCAAAGGATGGAGACGTGGCGCAGTTCGCCTTGTCCTTCCCAGTTGCGCAGCGCGCTGATCTTTTCGAGGCCCGGCCAGTCCTCGTGCTTGAGCATCACGCAGGACGGGTTTTCCGTGATGATGCGGCGCACCACCGCGTTCGACATGATCACGCCGGTGGCGGTCGGATGGTCCTGCAGGACGAAGGGGATGTCTTCGCCGATCTGCGCCACCCCCTGCCGGAAATAGCCGGCGATCTGGTCGTCGGTGCGCATGGCGGCGGGCGGCGTGATCATCACGCCGGCCGCGCCCAGCCCCATGGCTTCGTGCGCCAGCCGCTTCATGGCGGCGAAGCCGGGCGCTGAGACGCCAACCACGACCGGCATGCCGCCCGCGTGGGCAACCACCTCGCGGACGACCGTCAGCGATTCCTCGGGTTCGAGCTTCTGTGCTTCGCCCATGATGCCCAGGATCGTCAGCCCGTCGCAGCCCGCCTGCGCATAGAACGCCGTCATGCGGGCAAGCGAGGCCTCGTCCAGGCTTCCGTCCGGAAGGAAGGGCGTCGGCGCGATCGCGTAGACGCCTCGGGTTTGCGTGCCGAAGCTCATGACGTCCGTCCCTGCTTCTCCTTCAGATAGCCCGCGTAGCGTGCCTTCGTCTCCTCGTTCATGGGATAGAGGCCCGGCAGCTTTTCCCCGCCCTCGACCTCCTCCACGATCCAGCCTTCCATCTCCTCCTGCGCCGGCGCCTCCGCCAACACCTCCTCGAGGAGCGCCTGCGGGATGACCACCGTGCCGTCGGAATCGGCGACGATGATGTCGCCGGGAATGACCGCCACACCGCCGCAGCCGATCGTCTCGCCCCAGCCGACGAAGGTCAGGCCGGCGACGGAGGGCGGTGCTGCGACCCCGCGCGCCCAGACGGGCAGGCCTGTGCCGAGGACACCCTTGCCGTCGCGCACCACACCATCCGTGATCAGGGCGGAAACCCCGCGTTTGCGCATTCGCGCGCAGAGGATGTCGCCGAAGACACCGGCATCGGTGATGCCCATGGCATCGATCACGGCGATACAGCCCTCCGGCATGTCCTCGATGGCCGTGCGCGTGGAAATGGGCTTGCTCCAGGCGGCCGGCGTGGCGAGGTCCTCGCGTGCGGGGACGAAGCGCAGGGTGAAGGCGGGGCCGACCAGCCGTTCCTGGTCTTCCTCGAGCGGCATGGCGCCGCGGATCCACACGTTGCGCAGACCCTTCTTCAGGAGGATGGTCGTCAGTGTTGCCGTGGTGACGTTCTTGAGGGTTTCGATCGCTTCGGGCGAAAGTGTCATGTGCGCGTTTTCCTTTCTCGATTGTGCGGAAGGTCAGATGCTCGAGATGTAGCCGCCGTCGACGCGGATGCTGCTTCCGTTGATGTAGGAGGCGCGTTCGCTCGCCAGGAAGGCGACGACGTCGCCATATTCGCGCGGATCGCCGTAGCGGCCCGCGGGAATGGAGGCGAGGCTCTCTTCGCGCACCTCGTCGACGCTGCGCCCCTCGCGCTTGGCCTTCTGCTCGTCGAGGAAGGTGATGCGTTTGGTGGCGACCCGGCCCGGCATGACGATGTTGGCGGTGATCCCGTCGCGCCCGACTTCGCCGGCAAGCGTCTTCGACCAGCCGACCAATGTGCTGCGCAGCGCGTTGGAGATGCCCAGATTGGGGATGGGCGAGACGACGCCGGAGGAGGTGGATGTGATGACGCGGCCCCACCCGCGCGCCTTCATGCCGGGCAACACCCGATCGGTGATGGCGAAGACCGACAGCACCATGGATTCGAAGAACTTGCGCCAAGTCTCGGGCGACTGGCCGGCCACGCCTCCGGGCGGCGGTCCGCCGGTCACGGAGACGAGGATATCCACCTGTCCGAGCGTCTTTTCGATGCTTGCCACGTTCGGTTCGACGACGTCGAGTCGTCCGAGGTCCCAGGTCAGCGGCATCGCCGTGCCGCCCCCCGTCTCAGTGGCTTTCGCGGTCTTTTCCGTCGCATCCTTGTCGATGTCGGCCACGGCCACCTTCACGCCCTCTCGGGCAAGTGCCTCGGCGATCGCCCCACCCAGACCGCCTCCGGCCCCGAGCACCAGCGCAACCTTTCCGTCAATTCCCAGATCCACGGATCCCTCCTGTTTCCTTGTGCGGTGAGGCGGGTTATAGCAAAGGGGAAACTATGTTTTTCTGCGATCAAACAGAAAAAAGATTTCGGTTTGGATACGCGCTATATCGAGACGCTTCTAGCAGTCGCCCGCCGCGGCTCCTTCGCCGGAGCCGCCCATCAGCTCAACCTCACCGCCACCGCCGTCGCCCAGCGCATCCGGGCGCTGGAAGAGGAGTTCGGCGTGCGGCTCGTCACACGTTCGGGGCGTACGGTGCGGCCGACCGAGGCGGGCTATGCGGTTTTGACCCGCAGCGAGCAGTTCCTGCGCGAGTACCGCAGCCTGCGCGCAGCCGTCGCCGGAACGGTGACGGGCGGCCGGCTGCGGATCGGCGCGATCGCCACCGTGCTCACCGGACTCCTGCCGGAAGTGCTGAGCACGCTCGCAAGCGAGCATCCCGACCTGCATGTCTTCGTGGAGCCGGGCACCTCGAGCGAGCTCTACGACCGGGCGCAGGCGGGCTATCTCGACGCGGCGGCGATCATCCGGCCGGCCTTCGAATTGCCCAAGGGATGGGAGTTCCGCGCCTGGCGGCGGGATCCGCTGGTCATGCTCGTGCCGAAATCCGAGACGCGCACCGACTGCGCGGCGATTTTGAAGGACTGGCACTATATCCGCTACGACCGCCAGCAATGGGGCGGGCGGCTACCGCAGATATGGCTCGACGCGCACAGCCTGGAGCCCGACATCCGCTACGAGATGGACGCGCTGGACGCCATCGCGGTGCTTGTAGGACGGGGCCTCGGCGTTTCCATCATCCCCGATTGGGTCGGCCCCTGGCCGGAGGGAATAGAACTGAACCGGGTCGAGCTGCCGGAGCCGTCTCCGCAACGCGAGATCGGCTTCATCTGGCCGCGCAACTCGCCGCAGACGCACCTTTTGCGTCTGGTCGCCAGGGCGGCGCGGATATGAGCCTTCCGCGCGGATCTGTCGTCGCTGCAGGTCTGTGCTTTAATGACAGCGACATAGGCTTACGGAATATCAACGCAGACGTTAGGAAGTGGTCATACATTCGCGGATCGGGATGTCATCAGGAGTAAATGATGATATCATAAGCGAGGAATACATCGTCTATATTGATCGATTTGCGATGAGGGATTTGATGAAGGGGCGGCTGCTACTCGGGATTTGCGCCTGGTTTGCCGCGGGCGCGGCGCATGCGGATGATTCCTGGCGCTTCCAGGTGACGCCCTACATCTGGGGTCCCGGGTTGGGCGGGGACGTCCAGCCGATCTCCCGGTTGCCGCCGGTTCACTTCGACAGGTCCCTGGGTGAGATCCTGGACAACCTCGACGCAGCATTCTTCATGAATGCGACGGCACGCAAGGACCGTTTCGTCATCTTCGGCGATTTCACCTACGCCAACCTGACCGAGGACCACAGTTTCACGATTCCCTCGATCCACGTCGGCGGAATCACCATTCCTTCCGTGCACGTGCCGGTCGATGTGAAGATATCGCAGTCGTCCATGACGGTGGCCGGCGGATATTCGGTGATCGACCAGCCGCAATTCGTTCTCGACCTTCTGGGCGGTGCCCGGTTGTGGCACGTGGAGGCGGAGATCGACATCCCGGTTCATATTCCGCATTTCCCGCACCTGCCGACCAGCGCTTCCGAGACGCGCACATGGGTCGATCCCATCATCGGCGCCCGCGCCAGGCTTCAGCTCACGCCCGACTGGTCGCTGATCGGCTATGCCGACGTGGGCGGATTCGGTGCCGGATCCGACATCACCTGGCAGGCGGTCGGCACAATTAACTACCGGGTGACGGACAAGTTCTTCGTATCCGCGGGATACCGGCACATGGCCTTCGACTATGACAAGGACGGGCTCAACCTGGATGTGGAGATGGGCGGACCCCTGGTCGGCGTGACGGTGAGGTTCTGATCGGTTCACCGCATGGTGCCCGGGGGACGCGTGGCGGCATCACTGGCTGAAATTACCGAACGAGTGAGGGTAGCATGTATCTTTCCGGTCCCCGTACGCCGAGTGGCTTTTTCTGCGAGGAAGCCACTGCCGTTTCCAATACCCCCTGCGCCTGTTGCAGTCCCCAGGCGCGCGCGCTCAGCGAACGCCTCGGCACTGATCTGAAACGCCGCATGTTCGTGCTCGGCGGTGTCGCCGCCGTCGTGGCGCCGTTCATGGAGATGCGTTCCGCCCATGCCCTGGGCGAGCAGCCCGCCGCGCCCGAACGGCCGCTCCTGTTCACCAATCTGCGGCTCTTCGACGGCGTGAACCAGACCGTCCGGGAAGGGGTCAACATTCTCGTCAAGGGCAACAGGATCGACGCCCTGCCGGGTGCCGCCGAGAGCGTGGAGGATGCCGAGGTCGTGGACTGCGGCGGCAGGCTGGCCATGCCGGGTCTGATAGACGCGCACTGGCATTCGACCATGTGCGCGATCAGCGAACTGGAAGCCTTCACCGCGCAGACCGCATACCTCCATCTCGTCGCGGCCCGCGAAGCCGAGCGGACGCTGATGCGCGGCTTCACCACCGTGCGCGATGCGGGCGGCCCCGCCTTCGCATTGAAGACGGCGATCGATCGCGGAATCATCAACGGTCCCCGCATCTATCCTTCGGGTTCGATCGTCTCGCAGACCTCCGGCCATGGCGATTTCCGCTTTCCGAACGAGCTTCCGCGCGGGAACACGACGCCGCGCAGCTATGCGGAGGTTGCGGGGATGTCGTCGCTCGCCGACGGCGAGGCGGAGGTTTTGCAGTCCGTACGCGAAAACCTCATGCTGGGCGCGACCCAGATAAAGCTCGCCGCCGGAGGCGGCGTCTCGTCCTTTTTCGACCCGATCGACAGCACGCAGTTCCTGGAGGAAGAACTGCGGGCGGCGGTGCGGGCGGCGGAGGACTGGGGCACCTATGTCACCGTCCACGTCTACGTGCCGCGTGGCATTCAGCGCGCCATCCGCGCCGGTGTGAAGTGCATCGAGCATGGCCAGCTGGCCGACGAGGAGACGGCACGCATGATTGCCGATGAAGGCATCTGGTGGAGTCTTCAGCCCTTCCTGGCCGACGAGGATGCCAACGTGAAGCCCACGCCTGAGCAGCGTGCGCAGCAGGAGGAGATATCCAAGGGCACGGTGCGGGTCTACGGAGAACTGCTCAAGAAGTTCGATATCAAGACCGCCTGGGGCACCGACATCCTGTTCGGGCCGCAGCAACTGCCGAATCACGGGCGGCAGATCGCCAAGCTCACGCGCTTCTACGATCCGCTCGAACTGCTCAGCATCGTCACCGGCAACAATGGCGAGCTTTGCCGCATGTGTGGTCCGCGCAATCCCTATGACGGCAATCTGGGCGTTATCGAGCCGGGGGCCTTCGCCGATCTCCTGATCGCCGAGGGCGATCCCACGCAGGATCTCGATTTCCTGATGGATCCGGAGGAAAACCTCAAGGTCATCGTCAAGGACGGCCGGATCCACAAGAACACGCTCGCGTGAATCGACGCGCCGCGGCCGGGGCGTGGTGCCGGCTGCGGGTCAGGATGCGGTGAGGTGCGTCTCGAGCAGGTCGATCTCGCGTATGAGCTCGCGCGCCTGCTCTTCCGAGATCTCGCGCATCCGGCGTAGACGGAAGAGTTCGTCCCGCTCGGCCCGCAGTGCCGAGAGGCGCAGTTCGCGCTCGACCCGGTCGATGGCGCGGGCGCGCTCCGCTTCGTCGCCGGTTTTCGTGTTGCCGTCGATGCGCAGGCGATAGGCTTCAATCACGCGCGCGCCAGCCTCGGTGTAGAGCTCGCCGTCTCCATATCGCGCATCCGGTGCGCGCTGTGCGCGTGTCACGGCCTTGATTGCCGCTTCGGCAGCGGCGACCCGCGCCCGGTCCTCCTTCTCCTGGAGGGAAGGCTCGGGCGGTAGTTTCAGTCCCTTCAGAACGAAAGGCAGACCTATGCTCGCCGCCAGCAGCGAGACGACAATGACGCCGGCCGCAAGAAAGACGGCGAGTTCGCGCGCGGGAAAGGGCGCGCCGTCGGTCATGGCAAGAGGCAGGGTCAGAACGCCCGCCAGGGTGACGGCGCCGCGAGCGCCCGCCAGTGTCGTGGCGGCCAGCAGGCGCCAGCCGGGACTGCGCACACGCTGGCTTTGACGGGACGCGCGAAACAGAATGAAGCGCAACGTCACCCAGGCCCAGACGAAGCGCAGAAGCGCCAGCATGCCCGTAATGGCCAGGACGTAGATCGCGAGCAGGGCCGGATCGAAGTGATCTGCCTCGCTCACCGCTTCACTGGCATCGCCGATGATGTCGGGGATCTGTTCGCCGAGCAGGACGAAGATCGTGCCGTTCGCCGCGAATTGGAGCGTATCCCACACGGCCGTCCTGTTGACGCGCGTCGAAGCCAGTCCCGCGCGCGACTGGTCAGCGTAGCTCATGGTGATCCCGGCTGCGACCGCGGCGAGAATCGCCGAGCAGCCCAACCGATCGGCAAGAAGGTAGGCGCCGAAGGGGATGAGCAAGCTGACCAGGATGTGTGCGCCCACTTCCTCCCCAATCCGTCTCGCCACCATTTCCTGCACCTTTGTGACGCCCCACGTCACGCCGATGCCGATTGCGACGCCGCCCGTGGCGAGCCAGAGGAAGGTGCCGACGGCGTCGACGAGAGAGAACGCCCCGGTCAGTGCCGCCGCCACGGCAAACCGCATGCAGACGAGACCGGATGCATCGTTGAGCAGCGATTCGCCCTCCAGCACATGCATCAGCCGCTTGGGAACGGGCACGCGCGCGGCTATCCCCGAAACGGCCACGGGATCCGTCGGGGAAATGACGGCAGCAAGCGCAAACGCCACCGCGAGCGGCATTGCCGGGATCATCCAATGAATGAAGAAGCCCAGCCCGAGAACGGTGAAAACCACCAGGCCGAAAGCCAGCGCCAGGATGGTTTCCCTGTCCCGCAGCAGGCCCTCCTTTGGGATCCGCCAGCCGTCGAGAAACAGGAGTGGCGGCAGGAACAGGAGGAAGAAGACGTCCGGGTGCAACTCCACCTTGAGATCGGCGATGGCGGCCAGGAACGCCCCCAGGCCGATCTGGACGACAGGCAGCGGCAGCGGAACAGGCAAGGCGCGTGCAATCGCGCCGCTGATCACGACCGAAAGAATGAGAACGAGGATTGTCGCGATAATTTCCACGGCCGTACCTGCCCCTCGATTGTGAACACCTACCAAGTCCCGCCTCGGCGCTCAACGCGATACGGGTTTGAAGCGATCATGCCTTTCCCGTGGCGAACGCCCCAAACGTCTTCGTCTATTCCGCCATAGATGGCCGAAAAGCCCCGGCCTTGTCCCATTCCGCTCTTATAAGAAGCCCCGCCGGGGCCTATCAGGTTCGCTCCCCATGCCGAAGGAGGAGGAGCGAGCAATGAACACGATCCTTGTGCGCGCACGGTTGAGGTCGCCATGCTCGACCATGTGAACCCTGTCCTGATCCGCGATGCAGTGCCCGGCGACGCACGCGTTCTGGCCGAGTTGATGGCCATCGCGGGCGCAGGCATTCCGCAATGGCTCTGGTCCGCTCACGCGGCGCCCGGCGAGGCGCCGATCGACGTCGGCACGCGTCGCGCGATGCGTGAGGAGGGCGGTTTTTCCTGGCGCAACGCCATCGTGGCCGAAAGGGAAGGCGCCGTCGTCGGCATGATCCTCGGCTATCCGCTGGAAGCCGACGAGACCGATCTCGCCGAGATCGATCCGCTCCTGCGGCCTTTCATCGTCCTGGAGCGTCTCGTGCCGGGCAGCTGGTACATCAACGCCTTCGCCGTCTTCGCACCCTGGCGGTCGACCGGGATCGGCGCCCGGCTCATCGACGCGGCAAAAGACCGGACCCGGGCCCTCGGTCTTGCCCGCATGAGCGTGCAGTACTTCTCCGAGAACCCGCGCGCGGGCGCCTTCTACGCCCGCCACGGTTTTGTGGAGACGGCATCGAAGACGTTGCCGGACAACGACATCTGTACCTATCGCGGCGATACGGTGCTGATGGTGGCGCAGATTCCCGCAAGGGGCGGATAGGCAGGAAGCGGGCCGGGGCCGGCCCCGCGTCAGAAATACTCCGGATATTGTGCCATGATCTGGTCGGCGGCGCCGAGCGTGCCCGACAGGTGCTCGCGCACCGCCGATTGCGCGGCCGCCGTATCGCCGGCCTCGATCGCTTCGAGGATGCGCTGGTGGTAGAACAGGATGTTGGCGGGCTTGCCGGGTTCCGGCAGGTTGAGGTTGCGCAGGCGGTCGATGTGCCCGGAGCGCGCGGTGACGAGCTGCCAGAGATTGGCCACGCCGACGGCCTGGCAAAGTGCTTCGTGAAAGAACCGGTCGAGCCTTGAAAAGCGCTCGATCTCACCCGCCTCCAGCGCGGCCTGTTGCAGGGCGAATACCTTGCGTGCGCTCGAAACAGCCTCCTTTTCGCCTTTCGCCGCCAGCCGCCGCATCACTTCCAGTTCGATCGACAGGCGCAGAAACTGAGTCTCGCGTGCCTGTTCGACATCGATCTTTGAGACCTGGGTTCGCGATTGCGGATAGATCACGAGAAGGCCTTCCTCCTCGAGCTTGAGCATCGCATCGCGTACCGGCGTCTGGCTGACGCCATAGTGCTCGGCGATTTCGGCGCGTGAGAGGTTCTGCCCCGGGGCGAGTTCGAGCGAGATGATTCGCTCACGCAGCGCTTCGTGAATCTGCTGGCTGACGGAGACGCGCTTGATCCGTGTGCGCTGGTGCGCGCCCGGAAACGCTTCCCTCTCGGCGGTCAGGGCAATGTTCTCTCTCATCGTATCAGCCGCTTTTTGCGTGCATGAATCTCGCCCATTCCTATACACGTCGCTTGACGTAAATGCACTAATATTTTAGTGCATTAGAGTTGCGGGGCCGTGTCGGTCTCGTCACTATTCCAGGGAGGACAATATGGCATTCGCAAGAACCGCGTTCCTGGCGGCATCCGTCTCGCTTCTGGCCGGAGCCGCCCACGCCGAGACGTTCAATATCCAGACCTCTTTCAACGCAGGCGACTTCTCGACCAAGTACATGACAGAGAACTGGCTGCCCAAGATCGAGGAGATGACCGAGGGCCGCGTTGAAATCGTCTTTACGCCGAACGGTTCCGTCGTTCCGGCAAAGGACACGCCGGAAGCCGTCGCGGCCGGCGTGCTTGACGGCGACTTCACGTCGGTGAACTATTTCTCCGGTCTCGAGCCGGCCTACGCCATCATGGGCGACCTGATCTCGGGCTATGACACGCCGGAGCAGATGCTCGATTTCTGCCGCGAGGGCGGCGGCGAGGCTGTGATGCAGAAGGCGGCCGATGCCGTGACCGGCGGCGAGGTTCACGTGGTGGCTTGCGGCCCCTATTCGCGCGAGGCGCTGGTTGCCCGCGTGCCGATCCGCACTTTCGAGGACCTTGAAGGCAAGAAGATCCGCTCTCCCGAAGGCCTGGCGGCAGCCGTCTTCCAGGGGGCCGGCGCTTCGCCCGTGTCGATCCCCTTTTCGGAGGTCTTCGGCGCGCTGGAGAAGGGTATCGTCGATGCGGCGGACGCCTCCGCCTATGTGAACAACGACGCAACCGGCATGCACGACGTGGCGCCCTATCCGCTCTATCCGGGCATCCACTCCATGCCGTCGATGCAGTTCACCATCAACAAGGCGAAGTGGGACGCGCTCTCGGAGGCGGACCAGCAGGCGTTGCGTGACTGGTGGTACGAGGCCATGTACGCCATGGCCGCCGAGGTTTCGAAACAGGACGCCGAGCTTGCGGCCCGCGACGACGCCACCGACGATATCGAGGTCATCGACTGGGCGCAGGAGGACCGCGATCAGCTGAGGGTCGTGGCCCGCGAGCAGTGGGAGATTTACGCCGAGAAATCCGATCTCGCCAAGGAGGCGCTCGACGCGAACATCTCCTACATGACCGAGATCGGCCTGTTCGGCGAATAGGCCTCCGCTCACGCGCCGCCTGCACAAATGCCAGGCGGCGCCCCCTTCTTCCTATAGATGTCCGGGGGATGCGCGATGAGGCGCGCTCTTGCTTCCTACGCGGGGTACATGGACAGGTTCAGCGTCTTCATCGGCCAGGCCTGTTCGGTTCTCCTTTTCACCTGCGTCGCGGTTTCCGCCTTCGAGGTGGTGATGCGCTACGGCTTCGATAGCCCGACGGTGTGGAGCATCGAGCTGGCGATGGCGCTTTGCGCGAGCGCCTGGGTGCTTTCGGTCGGATATGTGACCCAGCGCAACCGCCACATCTCCATCACCATGCTGGAGCTGCTGGTCGGTCCGCGTGTCTGGCGCCTGTTCCGTCTCTTCCAGATGCTGATATCCATCGGCGCCGTCTTCGTTCTCACGCTGGCACTGTGGGATCCGGCAATGAAGGTGTTCGAGCGGCCTGAGCGCTCCGGCACCGCGATGAACTCGATCCAGCCGAGCTATCTCAAGGTCCTGCTTGTCGTCGGTTGCGTTCTCTACCTGCTGCAACTCCTGGCCAATGTCATCCGGTGGGCGCAGCGCACCGAGGGGGAGGTGGACGGTGGGCATTGAGACCATCACCCTTCTCATCGTCCTGTCACTGCTGGCGCTCATGGCGCTCGGCGTGCCGCTGGGCATCACCACGCTCACCGTCTCGCTGGTCACCGCGATCCTCTATTTCGGCGAGCGCGCGGGCTTCTTCATCGTCGCCGCGAACGTCACCGAGGTCCTGCACAAATACGAGCTCATCGCCGTTCCCTTCTTCGTCTTCATGGCGAATGTGCTGGAGCGCTCGGGCATCGCCAAGTCGCTCTTCGATTCCATGGCCATCATGGGCGGGCGCTTTCGCGGCTCGGTCGCCGTGCAGACCTGCATCGTGGCCGTGGTCCTTGCCGCCATGTCGGGCATCATGGGCGGCGAGATCGTCATGCTCGGCCTGATCGCCCTGCCGCAGATGCTGCGGCTCGGCTACGACCGCAAGCTGTCGATCGGCATCATCTGCGCCGCCGGGGCGCTCGCCACCCTCATTCCGCCGTCCGTGGTGCTGATCATCTACGGGCTTGCCGCGCAGGTCTCGATCACAAAGCTTTTCGCGGCCTCGGCGGTGCCGGGCCTGATTCTGGCGTCGCTCTACATCACCTACATCCTCGTTCGCGTGCGCATCAGTCCCCAGATGGCGCCGATCTACGACATCCCCGAGACCGGTCTGCCCTTTTTCAAGCGCTTGAAGTTCCTGAAGGGCGTGATCCTGCCGGGCCTTCTTATCGGCGCCGTCCTCGGCGTCATCTATTCCGGCGTGGCCACGGTCACCGAGGCAGCCGCCATCGGCGCCGTAGGAGCCCTGTTCGTTGCCGCGGCGCGCAAGGAACTCACCTGGGTGATGGCGCGCGACGCCATGCGCCAGACCGCGCTCACGGTCGGCTCGATCATCTGGCTCGTGCTCGGCGCTGTGTCGCTGATCGGCATCTACAATCGGATCGGCGGCGGCGATTTCCTGCGCGGGGTGCTCACCTCGCTGGACATCGCGCCGATCTGGGTGATCGTCGTCATGATGCTGATCGTGATGGTGCTCGGCACCTTCCTCGAATGGATCGCCATCATCTTCATCACCGTGCCGATCTTTGCGCCGGTGGTGGTCGATCTCGGCTTCGATCCGGTCTGGTTCGGTGTCCTCTTCGCCATGAACATCCAGATCTACTACCTGTCTCCGCCCTTCGGACCGGCCTGTTTCTTCCTCAAATCGGTGGCGCCGAAGAGCGTGGAACTGCAGGAGATATTCGCCGCCGTCCTTCCCTTCATCGCGCTACAGGCGGTAGGCCTTTTCCTGGTCCTGTTCTTTCCGGACCTGGCACTGTGGCTTCCCGCCATGCTGGATTGAGGAGGTGCTGAAATGAGCGACCCTGAACTGACCCGGCAGGACGAAGAGATCTCGGCGGCCGCCTTCAGCGACGAAGAGGAGCGGGACCGGCATGATTTCGGAAACCGGCCGGAGGCGGCGGGTGTCGTCCTGACGCTCTTCGTCGTCTGGCTGATCTTTGCGTTTACTGGATAGGACAATGCCCACACGTGACCCCAAGCGACTGCGTTCGGCACGCTGGTTCGCCCCCGACGATTTGCGCAGCTTCGGACACCGCTCGCGCATGATGCAGCTCGGCTACGCGGAGGAAGACTTTCGCGACCGGCCGATTATCGGCGTGCTCAGCACCTGGTCGGAGCTGAACACCTGCCATTCGCATTTCCCCGAGCGCGTGCAGGACGTGAAGCGCGGGGTTGCCCAGGCTGGCGGCCTTGCCGTGGAGATGCCCGCCCTCTCGGTGGACGAGAGCTTCACCAAGCCGACCTCCATGCTCTACCGCAACCTGCTTGCCATGGAGACGGAGGAGATGATCCGCTCGCACCCGCTCGACGGTGTCGTGCTGATGGGCGGCTGCGACAAGACCACGCCCGGCCTCGTCATGGGCGCGCTGTCGGCTGGCGTGCCGACGATCTATCTGCCGGCCGGCCCGATGCTGCGCGGCAACTATGCCGGCAAGGTGCTCGGCTCGGGCTCCGATGCCTGGAAATACTGGGACGAGCGCCGCGCCGGCAACATCACCGACGACGAATGGCTGGGCATCCAGGCGGGCATCGCACGCTCGGCCGGTACGTGCATGACCATGGGCACGGCCTCGACCATGACGGCGATCGCCGAGGCGTTGGGGCTTTCGCTGACCGGTGCTTCCTCGATCCCGGCCGTCGACTCCGGCCACCAGCGCATGGCTGCCGCATGCGGGCGGCGGATCGTCGAGATGGTCTGGGACGAGGTGACGCCCGACAGGATCGTCACGGAGGCCGCCTGCCGCAACGCGGCGACCGTTGCCATGGCGACCGGCTGCTCCACGAACGCCGTCGTTCACCTGATCGCCATGGCGCGGCGGGCCGGCGTGCACCTGACGCTCGACGATCTGGACGCGCTCGGCCGGACGACGCCGCTCATCGCCAATGTCCGCCCAGCCGGCAAGGAGTACCTCATGGAGGATTTCTACTATGCGGGCGGCCTGAGCGCGCTGATGAAGCAGATTGAGAACCGGCTCGACTGCTCCGTCATGACCGTCACCGGGAAGACCCTGGGAGAGAACCTCGAAGGCGTGCAGGTCTACAACGAGGACGTCATCCGGCCCCTGTCGAATCCCGTCTACCATGAGGGCTCGCTGGCGGTGCTACGCGGCAATCTCTGCCCGGACGGCGCGGTGATGAAGCCCGCCGCCTGCGATCCGAAATTCCACGTCCACGAGGGCCCGGCTCTGGTATTCGACAGCTATCCGGAGATGAAGGCGGCCGTCGACGACGAAACCCTCGACGTCACGCCCGATCACGTCATGGTGCTGCGCAACGCCGGTCCGCAGGGCGGCCCGGGCTTTCCCGAATGGGGCATGCTGCCCATTCCGAAGGCCCTGATCCGGCAGGGCCACCGGGACATGCTGCGCATCTCGGACGCGCGCATGTCGGGCACGTCCTACGGCGCCTGCATCTTGCATGTGGCGCCCGAGAGCTACATCGGCGGGCCGCTCGGCCTCCTGAAGACGGGCGACATCGTTCGTCTCGATCTGCCCAACCGGCGGCTCGACATGCTGGTGGCCGAGGACGAGCTCGCCCGCCGGCGGGAAGCCTGGGCGCCGCCGGCGCCGCGTTTCGAGCGCGGCTACGGCTACATGTTCTCGCAACACGTGACCCAGGCCGACCAGGGCTGCGACTTCAACTTTCTGCAAACCGACTTCGGCCGCACCGCTGGCGAACCGGACATCTTCTGAGGGATCCCATGACCGACTACATCCTTTCCGACGAAACGCGCACCAAGCTCAAGACTGCCTCCACCGCCTCCATTGCCACTGCGCTCTACAAGCGCGGCCTTCGCAAGCAGTTCATCCAGGACGTGGTGCCGGTGAGCCCCAAGAAGGAGAACATGGTGGGGCAGGCTTTCACTTTGCGCTACATCCCCGCGCGCGAGGACCGCAACCCCATCACCGTCTTCCGCAACCCCGATCATCCCCAGCGCGTGGCCATCGAAGAATGTCCGCCCGGCCATGTGCTGGTGATGGACGCGCGCAAGGATGCCCGGGCGGCCACCGCCGGCTCGATCCTCCTGACGCGGCTCGCCCTGCGCGGTGCGGCCGGCGTGGTGTCGGACGGAGGTTTCCGTGACGCCGAGGGGATCGGTGCGCTCGATATGCCCGCCTACTATGCCAAGCCTTCCGCGCCGACGAACCTCACATTGCACGAGGCGCTCGACCTCAACGTGCCGATCTCCTGCGGCGATGCGCCGGTCTTCCCGGGCGACGTGGTGGTCGGTGACGGTGACGGCGTCATCGTCATCCCGGCCCATCTGGCCGACGAGATCGCCGAGGAATGCAGCGGCATGGAAGCGTTCGAGGCCTTCGTGCTCGAGGAGGTCAAGGCCGGTTCGCCGATCATCGGTCTTTATCCCTGCACCAAGGAAGAGAACCAGAAGAAATACGATGCATGGCGGGCGAAGACCGGGCGCTGACAGTCCCGGCGCACCCGGTCAGGTGGCCGCTGCTGGAAACGAACGGCCTCTGACCGGTTTGCTCAATATGCAGCTTCGGCGCGCCGCGCCTTCGCATCGAGGCTCATGAGATGCGTGTCCGAGTGGAACATGCCGCCGGGCGCGAAGGCCTCCTCGAGGAAATGTGCGAATGTCTGCACCGCCGGGCGCATCCTGCTGCGACCGAGATGGAGGCACATCACCTGCACCGCCGGCAGCTTCTCGACGATGGGACGGGCCGTGACGAAGCTCCCGTCATAGGTGAGCGAGGTACCGGGGAGCGCGTTGTGGATGGTATAGCCGCAGCTGCGGCCCACCAGCCCCCTGATCAGCTCGTATGATTGCGACCGGTAGATGATCTTCGGCAGCACGCCGCAGGTCATGAAGAGGTTCATGAAATAATCGCGCGAGTGCGGCAGGTCGAGCAGGATGAAGGGCTCGCCCGCGACCTCCTTCAGGCTCACTGCGGGTTTCGAGGCCGCCGGATGGTCCGCTGACAGAAGGAGATAGGGCGGCAGATCGATCAGCCGCTCGCCCTCGATCTCGCTGGGCAGTGCGTAGGCGTAGGCCAGCGCCAGCTCCGTGCGTCCCGTCAGAAGATCCTCCACCACTTCCTGCTGGTTGCCCTCCTTCAGCCGCACGGTGATCCCCGGCATCCTGGTCGCGAACTCTGACAGCAGGCCGGGCATGTAGCGCGTGGCGAGCGTGACGAACGCGCCGACGGTAATCTCGCCCGTCATGCTGGCGCCCAGGGAATCGATGCTGCGCTCGAAATCCCGCGCCTGCTTGAGCAGGAGCCGGGCCTCGTTGACGAAGCGCCGTCCCGCCACGGTCGGCGTGACGCCGCGGGCGTGGTGGCGCACGAAAAGCTGGATGCCCAGGGCCTCTTCCGCGGCATTGAGTGCGCTCGAAATCGACGGCTGGGAGATGTTGAGCTGACGCGCGGCCTCCGTCATCGCGCCGGTGTCGGCGATCGCCACGATGTATTTGAGGGTCCGCAGGGAGAACTGCATAGACCCAGCCTATCACAAACAACGAATAATACTATTTTAATTATGCAAGGGCGTGCGGCAACATGTCTGTATGCGCCGACGAACGGCCCGCCAAAGCGGCTCCGGTTGTCTGTCTGGGACATCAGGTAGAGATTGGTCGCACGTTGGGACCGATTGCACCGTTGCCGGAAAATCGGCGCTGACAGCGTGAGCGGACTTAACCCGCCACAGCTTCGAATGCAAACCATAAAAGGGGAATGAAGAATGGGAATCCTGGGCAGAAAAGTACTTGGACTTGCGGCCGCGGCAGCCCTCGCGCTCTCCGCGCACGGAGCGGCCGCGCAAACGGAGTTGCGCCTCGCCGTCGAAACGACGCCGGGCGATCCCTTGAACGTGATGCTGACGCATTTCCGGGATGCGCTTTCAGAGAGTGCCGGCGACGAGGTGACGCTCGACTTTTATGAAGGCGGCGCACTCGGAGACGAAGTCGCATTGATGGAGATGATCCGTGTCGGGGAGGCGGATGTCGTTCCGCTCGGATCGGACGTGGTGCAACTCGACGAGAAGTTCGCCATCTTCGACGCGCCGTTTCTGTTCGGCTCCAAGGAGGATGCCCGCGCGGCGCTGGACGGCGAGCTCGGTGACATCCTGGCCGAATCCCTGCGGGAAAAAGCCAATCTCCAGGTCCTCGCCTTCGGAGAGCTCGGTTTTCGGGCCATCAGCAACAATGTCCGCCCGATCGAGACTCCGGAGGACCTTCAGGGCCTGAAGCTGCGGACGCCGGGCAGCGAGACCCGCATCATGGCCTTCGAGATGCTGGGCGCGGCCCCGACGCCGATGTCGCTCGGCGATGTCTATGTGGCGCTGCGCCAGGGTGCGCTCGACGGGCAGGAGAACCCGCTGTCGGTGATCAAGGAGTTCTCGCTGCACGAGGTGCAGGATTACATCTCCCTGACCAACCACGTCTATTCGCCGATCACGCTCGCCATGAACGGCGACACCTGGGACAGCCTGTCCGAAGACCTGCAGGCCAAGGTGATCGAGGCCGCCAAGATCGGAGCCGAGGCGACGCGCGAACTTTCCGAGGAGAGTGACAACAACCTGATCTCCGAGTTCGAGGAAGCCGGCGTTGCCGTCAACGAGCCGGACATTGCCGCCTTCAAGGAAGCCGCCGCGCCCATCCACGAAGAGATCGGCCAGATCGTCACGCCGGAATTCATGGCGAAGGTCGTCGAGCTGACGCAGTAGCAAGGCGCAAGCTCGGATCCGAAAGACAGGCGAGACGTCCCAGGGAGATTTGACGTGGCAATGGACGCGAACAGCGCACGCCAACCCGTGTTCCGCTATGACGGAAACGGCACGCGTGCACGGATCGGCTTGATCTTCATGGCTTCCAGCATCGTGATGGAATCCGAAATGTGGGCGATGGCCGCGCCGGGCGTGGCGGTCCATACCACCCGCATCAAGCTTCCCAAGGTAACGGTCGAGGGCATCGAAGAGATGATGAATGCCCCCGAACTCAGGCAGGCGGCGGAGCTTCTGGGCTCCGCCCCCATCGACGTCTTATGCTTCGGCGGCACCAGCGCTTCCTTCCTGCACGGCACCGCCTACGATCATGGGCTGATCGAAAAGCTGAAAAGCTGGGCACCCGGCCCGAAGGTCACCACCGCCTCGACCGCCACGCTCGCCGCGTTGGCGAAGGTCAAGGCCGGCCCGGTCGCGTTGGCCACGCCCTATGTGGACGGCGTCCATGCGCGTGCCATCCGTTTTCTGGAGGAGAACGGACACAAGGTCGTCTCACATAGCAATCTGGGCATCGACAGCGACCAGGCATTGGCCGAAGTGCCGATTTCGAAGGTCTACGACCTCGTACGCGCGGTCGATACGCCGGAAGCCAGCGCGATCTTCATCAGCTGCACGAATTTCTGGTCGGTGGGCGCCATCGACGCGCTCGAACAGGCGCTCGGAAAGCCGGTGGTGTCGGCCGTGCAGGCCTCCTTCTGGCACTGCCTGGAAATCGCCGACGTCAACGGCGCCAAACCGGGCTACGGCTGCCTCTTCGACGGCCGCGTCGCTGCCGACCGGGACGAGGGCCGAACATGAGCCGGGTTTCGGAAATCGAGGCTTTGAAATCGGAAACCGTCGTCCGCCGGAACTGGATCGAAGCCGGTATCACCGTGGCCCTGGAATGGGCGGCGACGCTCCTGATCGGCACGCTCACCGCATTGGTCTTTGCCAACGCCGTCGGCCGCTATTTCCTGGCCAAACCGTTGCCGTGGACGGAAGAGATGGCCATCAATCTCCTGATCTGGATCGCCGGTGTGGGAATCGTGCTGGCCGGGATGCGCCAGAGCCTTATCTGCTGCAACATCCTGTCCGAGCGCATGTCCGGCCGCCAAATGCGCGTGCTCGCGGCCTTCTGCGCGTTCCTCGGGGCCGTCGTCATGGCCTATCTCTCCTGGCTGACTTGGCGCTACATCGGAAAATTCGGCAGCGATCTCTCGCCGATCCTGAAGATTCCGAAATATGTCGGCATCTCTGGGCTGTTCTTCGCGACGGCCGGGCTGACCGCCACGCTCCTTCTCTCGATCTTCAAGCGCTGAGGTCAGGTCATGCTCCTCCTCGCACTTGCCACCATCCTCACCCTTTGCACCCTGGCCGTTCTCGGGATGCCCATCATCATATCGCTCGCCACCTCGGTGGTGGTCTTCCTTCTCCTGAGCGGCGGGTGGGACCTTGCCATCCCACAGCAGACCCTGAGCGGGATCACGGACTACATCCTCGTCACCCTGCCGCTGTTCATCCTGGCCGGCGGCATCATGAACGCCTCCGGCATCGCCGACAGGCTCTTCGCCTTCGCGAGCGCCATGTTCGGCTGGCTTAGGGGCGGCCTTGCGCATGTCAACGTGGCGGTCAGCCTCATGTTCGGCGGCATGATCGGCACCTCGGTGGCGGATCTTGCCGGAAGTGGCTCGATCGTCATCCCCAAGATGAAGCAGAACGGTTATCCGGGGCCCTTTTCGGCAGCGCTGACGGCGACATCCTCCGGTATCGGCATTCTGGTCCCGCCGAGCTCGCCGATGATCCTCTATTCGGCGGTGACGGGGACGTCGCTGGGCGCGCTGTTTCTCGCCGGCCTGATCCCGGGCCTGCTGCTTGCGGCGGTCCTGATGCTGGTCGTGTCGATCCTCGCGCGCCGGCACGGCTGGAAGCCGATGCAGGGCTTCGCCTGGAGCGAACTCATACGTACCGGCAGGCAGGCGATCCTGCCCATGGGCCTTCCCACCCTGGTGCTCGGCGGCCTCGTCTTCGGCCTCTTCACGCCGTCCGAGGCTGGGGCGTTCGCCGTCGCATACGCATTGTTCCTGGCCATGGCCATCTATCGCACGCTCAGCCTCGCCGATCTGCGCCGGGTGACCGTGGAAGCGGTGGTGCTCACGGGCGAGGTGCTGATCGTGGTCGGCTTTTCAGTGGCGCTCGGTTGGGCGCTGTCCCAGGCGCGGGTCCCGGTCGCCCTTTCGGACGGGCTGCAGTATCTCTTCCCCTTCGATTCGAATGTCGTCCAGATCTGTCTGCTGCTGCTCCTGGCGCTGATCGCCGGCATGATTCTCGATCCGCTGATTCCGATGATCATGCCGGTTCTGCTGCCCTCGCTCCTGATGCTCGACGTCGATCTGGTTCACTTCGGCGTGCTGATCGTCGTGACCGTCGTCATCGGCCAGATCACGCCGCCGGTGGCGCTGGCGCTTCTGGTGGCGGCCCGAATCGGCCAGGAGGAAGTGGTCTCCGTGATAAGGGCCAACACGCCCTTCCTGATCGGCCTCGTCATCTTTCTCTTCGTGCTGATCCTCTTTCCCAGCCTGTCGACATGGCTGCCGAGCTTCATGAAGTAACAGTGCCCGGCCGGCATTCCCGCCGGTCGGCACCCATACCGAATAGATCGTCGCCGAATTAAGGAGGACATCATGTCTGACGTCATCAATTCGCCTGTGGCTCGGGGGCAGGGCCGGCCGGCGGACGACCTGGGGGCTCTCGTCTTCTACTCCGAGTTCGACGAGCCGGAGCCGTGGGCTGAAGCGCTGCAGCAGTTGCTGCCCGCGCTCGATTTCCGGGTGCATCCGGATATCGGCAACCCGGACGATGTGCGCTACGCACTCGTCTGGCGGCCGAAGCCGGGCTTCTTCCGGGATTTCAAGAATATCCGGCTTGTCGTGAATCTCGGTGCCGGCGTGGACTCCCTGACGAACCGCGACGACCTGCCGGACGTGCCGATCTCGCGTTTGTCGGATCCCGGCATGGTCGCCCTGATGCGCAGCTATGTCCACTTCGCCGTCATCCGCTATGCCCGCGACATGCCGGAGTTCGAACGCGCCAAGCAGCGCCGCGATTGGCATTATATCCACCCGCGGCCGCTGCATCACACACGTGTCGGCATCCTGGGGCTCGGCGCGCTGGGTGCGGCGGTGGCGGAATCCCTGGCCGGACTGGGCTTCGACGTGCGTGGCTGGGACCATGCGGCCAAGAAGGTGCCCTCCGTCACCTGCTTCCACGACCCGAAGGACTGGCAGCGTTTCGTCGGGGAATTGGACATCCTGGTGAACATGATGCCGCTGACGCCGCAGACGCGGAAATTCATCGGCGCCGAACTCTTCGACCGCCTGCCGCGCGGTGCCAAGTTCGTGAACGCCTCGCGGGGTGAGGTGGTTGACGAGGATGCGCTTGTAGCGGCCCTGCGCAGCGGCCATCTGGGGGGTGCCACGCTGGACGTGTTCGAAAACGAACCCCTGCCGGGCGACCATCCCTTCTGGGAGATGGAGAACGTCTACATCACGCCGCACCTTGCAAGCATCACCGTGCCGGAAATGGCCTCCCGTGACGTGGCTGAAAGCATCCGCCGCGTGCATCAGGGACAGGACCCGCTGCACCGCATCGATCCGCGGAAGGGCTATTGAGCCAGGGATCGGCTGGTACGGTGCCCAAGCGCCCGGTGGAAGCCGGTTTTCCGGTTGGAATTGCGTGGAGTCAAATGGTTAGATCAGTTCACCGTTTCCGTGAAGGTGAACTGATCTAGCGTACGAAGTCCTTGCGCAAACCTGAAGGACGCGCGGCGCTGTGGCAGCGGATGAACTCAGTCTCCGGCGAAGTCCCGTTCGATCAGGTTGCGCTCCACAGCGCGCAAGTGCAGGTACATAGCGCGGCCGGCACCCTCCAGATCACGGCTTTCGATCGCTTCGATGATGCGGTCGTGCTCGGCGAAGGAGTGATGGTCTTCCGGGGGCCGGTCGGTGTTGGCGCGCAGGAGTCCCCAAACGACGGCACGGCGCACTGCGTTGAGGGCGTCGAAAAGAGCCAGGAGCAGCCGGTTGTCGGTGGCTTCGGCGATGCAGCGGTGCAGCTCGTTGTCGGCGGTCTCGTACTGTCGCCAGGTGGTGGCCTTGTGCGTCCGGCGCACGCAGCGCCGCAAAGCTTCGAGATGCTTCGACGTGGCGTTCAGCGCCGCTTCGCGGGCGATGATCGGCTCTATCAGGAGGCGGGTCCGCATGACCTCGGCCGGATTGGTTTCGCGATCGATCTCGGCGAGGCTCATGACCTCCATCTTGCGGGCGCCGATGAAGGTGCCCTTGCCGACATGCCGCCACAGATGCCCCTCGGCTTCGAGCGTGGCGAGCGCCTTGCGCAGATCGCCGCGCGAGACGCCGAGGATGACGGCCAATTCCCGCTCCGGCGGCAGCCGCGTGTCGGGCGGGAAGTCGTGCCGCGTCAGCCATGCGCGCAGTTGCACGAGTGTCGCGTCATGGGGGGCGTGAGCTTCGCCCGTGCTCTGGACGTTCGCCTCCGGCTCGCCGTTCCTGTCCTTTTCACCGCGCAAAGCCTTATTCCCTTGCCCTTACTTGTTTAACCAATCTAAATTGGTTCAAGCACCCTAGAAATATCGCGCTCCCTTGTCAATCGGGAGCGCTGCCAGCTCATGGGCCAACGGCAGCTTCACATCGGTTTTGCTCTTTTACTATAGTGCCGCTCGGGGCGGATATTCGGCTGCGGGCGGCCGTTTCTCCCATGATGAAAACAGCGAAAACGGCGGGATGTCTCCTGTTGACCTATAACCAATCGTGTGTTTTCATCTAACCAATATGAGAATTGGCCACGGTATTGGAGGTGTCGTGGCCGCGCCGGCACTGCCCGGCACCGCCCGGCAGTCTTCGGGCAGTTCACAGGGAGGATCGCAATGACAATTTCACGCCGAACATTCACAACACTTGCGGGCGGTGCCTTCGCCCTTGTCGCCACGGCCTTCACTTTGCCGGCAGCCGCTCAGGACGACTCGATCCACGTCGCCATGGGCGATGTCGCCAGCGTCGAAAGCCTTGGCCTGCTGATTGCCATGGAGCGCACCAAGGAGCGGGGTGTGCCCATGGAGATCACCTTCTTCAACTCCGAAGACGTGGCGACCCAGGCTGTCGTCGGGGGGCAGGCCGATGTGGGCGTGGGCGCGCCCTATGCCTTCATCCAGAACTCGGGGGCGCCGATCCGCATGTTCTACCGCATGAGCACGCTCCTCTTCTTCCCCGTCGTCAATACGGAAGTCTATTCCGGCTGGGAGGACCTCGACGGGCAGGAGGTGACCGTCCATTCACGCGGCTCCGGCACCGAGGCGCTGATGCGGCTGATGGAGAAGGTGCACGGGATCGAGTATTCCAACATCAGCTACGTACCCGGCTCGGAAGTGCGCGCCGGCGCCATGCTGCAGGGCACGGTCAACGCCTCGATCGTCGATGCGGCGGCGTTCCGTTTGCTGCAGGATCAGGGCGGCGGCAAGTTCGCGCGACTGCCGCTTGATGGCGTCAACGCCACCGACGAGGCCCTTTACGGGAACACCACCTTCCTCGAGGAGCGTGCCGACGATGTGACCGTCTTTGTCGAGGAGCTTTTGCGCACGTGGCAGGATATCAACGACGATCCAACGATCGTCGCGGAGTTGCGTGACCAGTACGGCCTCCTGCCCGACCTGCCGGAGGAAGCGGCCGCCGATATCACGCCCTTTTACCAGGAGGTTGCCGAGAGCGGCATCTTCCCCACAGACGGCGGCGCGCCGGAAGATGCGCGCGACGATCTGGAGTTCCTCGCCGCGGCCGGTCAGGTGGAGGCACCGGGCGAGGATTTCGACCCCGGCATGTATTGGGACTCCACCGCGCTCGAGGCGGCGAAGAACTAGGATGGATGGCGCCGGCCCGCAGTACCTGCGGGCCGGCGCTTGCACCCGCCTGAAGTTGCGCGCCGATAGTATGCGCGGCGCGGTCTCTCGCCTTCGCGGCCAACGGAACGGTATTTCGACATGACCCAAACAGCAGCCGTCGCTTCCGCCCGTCACCGGGACCGGCCCGGCCTTGTGCAATGGCTGGGCGAAACGACGCTCTTCTGGAAGATTCTTTCGGTCGTGCTTTTCGCGACGGCTTGGGAAATCGCCGGCCGCACCGGGTTCAACTTTTCCTTCCCGACATTTCTGGAAACGGCCACGGCCTTCTTCGAGATGGTTGCCGACGGGTCCATGGGTGCGGCTTATTTGCGTACCGCCGAGCCGCTTTTGATCGGCCTCGCCTTCTCCATCGTCGTCGGTGTCTCTTCGGGCATTGCCATGGGGTTGCGCCAGGACGTCGAATGGTTCTCCCTGCCGCTCTTCATCGTCATGCAGGCCGCGCCGATGAGCGCGCTCATTCCGCTTGTCACCTTCGTCTACGGCATCGGCCTGACGGCCAAGGTGCTCGCCGTCGTCATGCTCGCCCTGCCGGTGATCGCGATGAACAGCTACAAGGCGGTGCGCAACGTGCCGCCGTCGCTGATCGCCATGTGCAGTTCCTTCATGGGCAGCCGCCGCCAGCAGGTTCTGCAGATCATCCTGCCGGCGGCGAGCCCGATGATGTTCGCGGGCCTGCGGCTCGGCGTGGCGGAGGGTTTTTCCGGCGTGGTCCTGGCCGAACTGCTGATCACGCCGACCGGCATCGGCGACCTCATCACCTTCCATCGCTCGGTGGCGAATTTCGCCCACATGTACGCGACGATCGTCTCGATCGTGCTCGTGGCGATCATCACCGTCGGTTTCCTTCAATGGGTCGAGGGCAAGCTCTTCCGGCCCGAGAAACGGAGCTCCGCATGAACCTCGCCCTGGCCAGAAACGATATACCGTCAGATCGCATGCAGTCCACCGATCCGATCATCCAGGTCCGCGGCGTCTCCAAGACCTATGGCGACGTTCAGGCGCTCGAGAACATCGATCTGGAATTCGAGGCCGGGCACCTGACGAGCCTCCTCGGTCCCTCGGGGTGCGGGAAGACCACGCTTCTGAAGATCGTCGCCGGCCTGTTGGCGCCGACCGCCGGCGATGTGCTGGTGAAGGGAAAGCCCGTCGAAGGGCCCGGTCCCGAGCGCGCCTTCGTCTTCCAGGACTTCGCCCTGATGCCCTGGGCCTCGGTGCTGGACAACGCCGCCTTCGGCCTGAAGATGCATGGTGTCGGCAAGGCCGAGCGGGAGGAGCGGGCCCGCCATTACATCAACGAGGTCGGGCTCACCGGGTTCGAGGGGAAATATCCGCACGAGCTGTCCGGCGGCATGCGCCAGCGTGTCGGCCTGGCGCGGGCTCTGGCGGTCAATGCCGACGTGCTCTTGATGGATGAGCCCTTCTCGGCGGTCGACGAGCAGACCCGCCGCAAGTTTCAGGAAGATCTCATAAGGCTGCGCGAGGTGGAGAAGAAGACGTTTCTCTTCGTGACCCACTCGATCGAGGAGGCGGTCTACGTCTCCGACAGGATCGTTCTTCTGTCGCCGCGCCCCGGTCGCCTGTCGCAGATCATCGAACCGCAGATCCCGAAGGACATCGACCCCGACGATTTGCGCCGCGATCGTGTCTACCTCGATACGGTCGAGGAGATCTGGCACGCCATCAAGCAGTATGTGGAATGAGCGGATGACGTTGTTCGGCAAAAAACTACCGATGATGAGTTCGCTCATCGTCTGGCTGATCCTCTGGGAAATCATCGGCCGGTTCGAGCTCCTGATGCTGTTCCCGCCCTTCAGCGAGGTGCTGGTGGCCCTCGGCGACGTCGTCACCTCGAGCAGTTTCGCCGAGGCGATACGGATCACGGCTGTTTCCTATGTCGGCGGTCTGGCGCTGGCGCTCGTGGTGGGAATACCGATCGGCATCGCCATGGGGCTGGTTCCGGCGATCGACAAGCTTTTGAACATGTGGGTCAACACCTTCCTGTCGGCGCCGCTTTCCGCGCTCGTGCCGATCTTCATGATCCTCTTCGGGCTGGGCACGCCGACGGTGATCGTGACCGTCTTCATGTTCGCCGTCTTCATCATCATCCTCGACGCGCGCGCCGGCGTGCAGAACATCTCGTCCTCGCTTCTTGAAATGTCGCATTCCTTCGGCGCTTCGCGCTTCGAGCGCGGCAAGATCATCGTGCTTGCCGCGTTGCCGGAAATCCTCGCCGGGATCCGCCTCGGCATGATCCGCGGCGTGAAGGGCGTCGTCATCGGCCAGCTTCTGGTCTCGATTATCGGTGTCGGCGCCCTGTTTTCCCTCTACCAGCAGAACTTCCTGATGGCGCACTTCTGGGCCCTGATTCTGCTGTTGTTCGCCTTCGCCCTCACGCTCGCCGAGCTGGTGGCGCGCCTTGAAAAACGCATCGAGTACTATGCAGGAGTCAGGAGCTGACGATGTCCGAAAGTGCCCTCAAGAAGACCAACCAAGAAGCCTATGTGGTCGCGCCGCCGGCCATTGTCGCGCTGCCGGTGGAGGGGAGCGATCAGCTCTTTCCCGTCAACAGGGTCTTCTGCATCGGTCGAAACTACGCCGCCCATGCCGTCGAGATGGGTCACGATCCGGACAAGGAGCCGCCCTTCTTTTTCCTGAAGAGCGCGGGCAACGTGGCTGGCGGCGGCGAATTTCCTTACCCGAGCGAGACGTCCGACGTGCATCACGAGATCGAGATGGTCGTCGGGTTGGCAAAGGGTGGCGTCAACATTTCCGTCGATGACGCCCTCGACCATGTCTATGGCTACGGCCTCGGCCTCGACATGACGCGCCGGGACCTGCAGGCGGAGGCAAAGAAGCTGGGGCGCCCGTGGGAGGTCGCCAAGGCGTTCGAGAAATCGGCTCCCTGCGGGGCGCTCGTGCCGGCCTCCAGGATCGGCCATCCGGCGGAAGGCGCGGTGACTCTCGACGTCAACGGCGAGCGCCGCCAGGCCGGGAACCTGAACCAGATGATCTGGAAGGTGCCGGAAATGATCGCGATCCTTTCGGACTATTTCGAGCTGCAGCCGGGCGACCTGATCATGACCGGCACGCCCTCGGGCGTGAATGCCATCACCAGGGGCGACACCATGGTCGGCAGGATCGAAGGTGTGGGCGAGATCTCCGTGCGCGTGGTCTGAATGCCGCCGCTTGTCATTGCCTGATGACTGGGGGAGGCCGAGGCGGAGCGCCGTTCGCGGTGCTCCGCCTCGGTCAACAAGGGATGACGGCGTATTCCCCAAAAGCGCGGGAACGTCGGTTTGTGCGTGGCCCCGCCCGCGGCTGAGGTGGGAGGTGCAGGCAGTCTCAGGCCGCGCCTTCGCAGCCTTGCCTGCGCAAGGAGTGGTTCATGGCGGCGATCCTGCCGCGCGCCTTCCCCGCCTCGCGCGCCGTCTTTGACCGCATGTCGGGCAGGATCGAGCCGAGCGGCGGGTGGTCCCGGATCCACTCCGCCCACCTCTGGTCGATCTTGGCGTCGCGCGGCAGGCCGAAGCGGCTGGCTTCCTGGTTTCGTAGAGCGGTCAGTTCCGCGCACGAATAGCGGTCATAGGGAATGGACGAGACGACCTCGTTCAGCGTCGCCTTCGTCACGCTTTGGCATCCGGTAAGCAGACCGATCACGGCGAAGAGCGCGCCCACCCTCGCACCGCGTGATCTTTGCTCTAGGGATCGGACGCCGGTTCCGGGCAAGGTGCTTCTCCTCTGAAATCGCGTGACAGGCAATCGGCTCTGTCAAATCCTTCCGCCGTGTGGCGAACGGTCTTCGTTATCCCGCAGCCCGTCAGCAGGCCAGCGAGCACCACCATTTTGACGATGTAAGACATGTTAGCCACCAATCACCTCATGCGCCGGCCCGGAAAATCCCCGCGCTGGGTGCCAACCGAGTTGCGGCGATGAACGCCGCCTGATCCTTGCGCCGCGGTGATTCGCTACCGTGCCGACCGATCAGTTGGGCGCCGGGTGCGGTCGGCAGACAAACCGAGTCACCTTTGCGACCATGGGTGAAAACACAAAACCAGCCTCTTGACCATCGCCCAGAAGACAGTATTTTCCGCGCGATCTCGGCGTCGGCATTTAGAGCTGATGATTGCCAGAAAAAAGCCCTACAAGAGTATTAGCGACTTCGACTTGTCGTAAAAGCTGGTATCCGTGAAAAGCATCAGCGCACGTGCAGATTTGAGGGGACAGATGACCATTGTTCCGGTAATTATCAGCGGTGGCGCGGGCGCGCGGCTTTGGCCGCTCTCCCGAGAGGCGCATCCCAAGCCGTTCATCGAATTGCCCGAGGGCGGAACGCTGATCGGCAAAACCTATTTGCGGGCCACGGCACTCGCCAATGTGGATGAACTGATTACCGTCACGAGCCGTGATTCGCTGTTCCTTACGGTGGACGCCTATGCCGAGGCCGGTGAAGCATTGTGCAAAAACACGTTCCTGCTGGAGCCGGTGGGGCGCGACACGGCAGCCGCCGTTGCGCTCGCTTGCGTTCATGCGGCCGAGACGCTTGGCGGTGACACGCTTCTCCTCATTCTTCCGGCCGATCACCTGATTCAGGACGAGGTATCGTTCAGCGCGGCTGTCGAAAAGGCGGCCTCCCTGGCAACAGAGGGGGCGATCGTCACTTTCGGGATCAAGCCCGACCGCCCTGAGACGGGCTACGGCTATGTTGAGGCGGAGGACGGGAAAGTCCTGCGTTTCGTCGAGAAGCCCGACGCTCAGACGGCCGCGGACTATATGGAAAGCGGCCGTTTCTTCTGGAATTCTGGCATGTTCTGCTTTAGCGCCGAGAGCATGTTGAACGCCTTTTCGGCCCATCGGCCTGACATATTGAGCGGTGCGCGCGCAGCCTATCTGGCCGCGCGACGCAGCGATTCCTCCGATCGTGTGGTTTACGAGATCGACAAGGAGACCTTCGCCGAGACGCCCGCCACGTCGATCGACTATGCGGTGATGGAAAAGGCGGACAACATGGCCTGCGTTCCGGTCGATTGCGGCTGGTCGGATATCGGCTCCTGGTCCGCGGTGGCCGAACTGCTGGAACCGGACGAGAAGAACAACCGGGCGACGGGCGAGACGATCCTGGAGGACACGACCAACTGCTTCGTGCATGCCGAGGACAGGCTGGTGGGCCTCGTCGGCGTTTCCGACCTGCTTGTCATCGACACGCCGGATGCGTTGCTTGTGGCCGACAAGGGCAAGGCACAGCAGGTCAAGTCGGTCTTCAACCGCCTGAGAGCGCAGGGGCACGAGGCGGCAAAGCTTCACCGTACCGCGCACCGCCCCTGGGGCACCTACACGGTGCTCGAGGAAGGGGACCGCTTCAAGATCAAGCGCATTGAGGTGAAGCCTGGGCACCGGCTTTCCCTGCAGGCCCACCACCACCGCTCCGAGCACTGGGTGGTGGTGTCGGGAACGGCGCGCGTGATGAATGGCGACCGCGAGGTCCTGCTGTCTACCAACCAGTCGACTTACATTCCCTGCGGACACAAGCACCGGATGGAAAATCCCGGCATCCTGCCTCTCGTCCTGATCGAGGTGCAGAGCGGCGAGTATCTGGGTGAAGACGACATCGTCCGGTTCGATGATGTCTATGGGCGGACCTAACTCACACCAAGCAGAGAGTTCCTAATGAAGAAAGTGACGCTGATCACCGGGGTGACCGGGCAGGATGGAGCCTATCTATCCAAGTTCCTGCTTGATCAGGGCTATGAAGTCCACGGACTGTTGCGTCGCAGCGCATCTGCCGATGTCGTCGATGCTCGTCTGAAATGGCTCGGAATCAACGGCAAGATCAAGCTCCATGACGGCAATCTCACGGATCTTTCGGGCCTTATTCGCGTCATGCAGGAGGTCCGTCCTGCCGAGGTCTACAACCTCGCAGCACAATCTTTCGTCAAGTCGTCCTGGCAGCAGCCGCTGCTGACGGGGCAAGTGACCGGAGTGGGCGCGGCCAACATGCTGGAGGCCGTCCGTATCGCCTGTCCGGAGGCGCGCTTCTACCAGGCGTCTTCCTCGGAAATGTTCGGGCTTATCCAGGAGCCGGTGCAATCTGAGACGACGCCATTCTATCCGCGCTCTCCCTATGCGGCCGCAAAGCTTTATGCGCACTGGATGACGGTAAATTACCGGGAAAGCTTTCACATGCACGCTTCGAGCGGCATCCTCTTCAACCATGAATCGCCGCTGCGTGGCATCGAGTTTGTGACGCGCAAGATCACCGACGGCGTGGCCCGTATCAAGCTTGGGCTTGAGAAGACGCTGGCGCTCGGTAATCTTGACGCAAAGCGGGACTGGGGGCACGCGCGCGATTACGTGAAGGCCATGTGGCTCATGCTGCAGCAGGATAAGCCCGACGACTATGTGATCGCGACCGGCCGAACGGCTTCCGTCCGTGAATTCTGCCAGCTGGCCTTTGGCCATGTGGGGCTGAAGATGGAAGACCACGTCGTCGTGGACGAACGGTTCCTGCGGCCCGCCGAGGTGGACGTCCTCCTGGGAAATCCGGCCAAGGCGAAGCAGAAGCTGGGATGGGCGCCGGAGACCTCGTTGGAAGACCTCGTCGGCGAGATGGTTGAAGCGGATCTTCAACGCCTGAGAGGTCAAGAGCATCTGTAAGCGCATTACAGAGGCAGGCTCTATGCATGTTCTGATCACTGGAGGAGCAGGATTTGTAGGATCGCATGTGGTGCGGGCGTTGCGGCAGGACTTCGGCGAAGGGGTCGGCCTCATCGTGACGTCCAAGGGTGCGGCGCATGCGGATGCAAAAGGACTGCATACACTCGATGTGACCAACCGTGAGGCCGTGCGGGAGGCGATCGAACGCTGGCAACCCGCGCATGTGATCCATCTGGCGGGGATTGCCGCGCCGCGAGCGGCCGCGGCCGACCCGGATCTGGCCTGGCGCGTCCATGTTTTCGGCGCACTCAATCTCGCGCACGCCATTCTGGACAAGGCCCCGCATTGTCAACTGATCCATGTCGGCTCCGGCCTCATCTATGGCGATAGCGCCCGCGCAGGCGTGCCTCTTGACGAGAGTGCGGTCCCGGCCCCCATGGACGACTACGGCGTGACCAAGGCTGCCGCGGACCTCGCGATCGGCGCTTTGGCGCAGCGGGGTCTGCGGTCGGTCCGCTTCCGGCCCTTCAATCACACGGGGCCGGGGCAAAGCGAAGACTTTGTCGTGCCGGCCTTCGCGATGCAGATCGCCCGCATTGAAGCGGGGCTCGCCGAGCCGGTGCTGCGTGTTGGCAATCTCGATTCCGAGCGTGACTTTCTGGACGTTCGCGATGTTGCGCTTTGTTATGCCCTTGCTGTAGCGAAAGCGGATTCGATCGAGCCGGGAACGATACTGAACGTTGCCTCTGGAAAGGCCCTGCGCATCGGGAGTATCCTCGATATGCTTCTCTCCCTTGCGACCTCCAGGATAAAGGTCGAGCCGGACCCCGCGCGCATGCGGGCGAGCGACATTCAGCGCGTCGTCGGCGATGCCGGCAGGGCACAGGACCTCCTTGGATGGAAGCCGGGCTATCGGTTCGAACAAACTTTGGCCGATATCCTCGATGATAGCCGTCATCGCGTCGCGGGGCAGGGTCTGTAAAAAAGAGAGAAGGGACATGCTGAGCGCGCTCTGGCGTTATCGATATTTCGTGATGGCCTCGATCGTCGGGGAACTGAGAGGGCGTTTCGCGCGCTCGCGGCTGGGCCTGCTCTGGTCGATCCTGCACCCGCTTGCCCAGGCGGCCATCTTCGCGCTCGTCCTGGCGGAGGTCCTCGGCGCGAAGCTCGGCGGTATCGACGACAAGGCTGCCTATCCGATGTACCTCTTGGCGGGAATGGCCGCCTGGACGCTGTTCAGCGAAATCGTAAGCCGCAGCATGACGGTTTTCATCGAATATTCCGCGACACTCAAGAAGATCGCCTTTCCAAGAATCTGCCTTCCGGTGATCGTGTGGGGAAGCGCGCTGGTCAACCATGCGCTGTTGCTCGTGGCGATCGCCGTGGTCTTCCTGTTCCTGGGCAAGGTGCCGGGCGCGGCCTGGCTCGCGCTGCCGCTCGGCATCCTGTTGATCTCCGTCTTCGCCTTCGGCCTCGGCATGCTGCTCGGCGTCTTCAACGTCTTCGTGCGCGACATCGGCCAGGCGGTGGGTGTCGTCCTCCAGCTCTGGTTCTGGCTCACCCCGATCGTCTATCCCGTCTCGGTCGTGCCGGATCATCTGCGCTGGGTGATCAACCTCAACCCCATGGTTCCGCTGGTGGAAATCTATCACGAGGCGATGGTGTTCGATCGCTGGCCGGATCTTGCGCCTCTGGTCGTTCCCGTGATCCTGTCGGCCGTGCTGCTCGTCCTGTCGTTCATGGTCTTCAAGCGCGCCAGCCCTGAACTGGTGGATGCGCTATGAAACCGGTCGTGCTTCATGTTGAGGGTGTCGGCAAGTGCTATGCAGCCTATTCGTCCAATATGGCCCGCTTCGCCTCCTGGTTCGGCGCCAAGGTGCGTCCAGTCAGCGAATCCTGGGCCGTGCGCGACGTCGGTTTCACCCTGAACCGCGGCGAGGCGCTGGCGCTCATCGGGCAGAACGGCGCCGGCAAGAGCACGCTGCTCAAGCTGATAACGGGCACGGTGCGGCCGACGACGGGCCGCATCTCCGTTGCCGGGCGCATCAGCGCCATCCTGGAGCTGGGGCTCGGCTTCAACCCCGAATTCACCGGCCGGCAGAACGTCTACCAGGCGGGCGGCCTGATGGGGTTTTCCCAGGAGGAGCTCACCCGCCTCATGCCCGAGATCGAGGACTTCGCCGAGCTCGACGAATATTTCGACGAGCCCCTGCGCGTCTATTCCTCCGGTATGCAGGCGCGCCTCGCCTTCTCGCTGGCCACCGCCGTGCGGCCGGAGGTGCTCATCGTCGACGAGGTCCTGTCCGTCGGCGACAGCTATTTCCAGCACAAGAGCTTCGACCGCATCCGCCGGTTCAAGGAGGAAGGCACGGCAATCCTCTTCGTCACCCACAGCATGGGCGACGTGCGCGCCCTGTGCGAACGGGTCATCCTCCTCGACCAGGGAAAGGTTCTGCGCGACGGCGCCCCCGACGAGGTGGTGGACTACTATAACGCGCTGATCGCCGAAAAGGACAACGCGCGGCTCACCGTGGAGCAGCGGCGCGAAAGCAACGGGTGGCAATACACGCGCTCGGGCACGTTCGAGGTCTCCACGAAGAAGGTGGAACTGCTCGACGGGGAAACGTTCGAACCCGTGGCGACTGCCCGCGTGGGGCAGGAGCTCGTCCTGCGCCTCACCGCTCGCGCGGAATCGGACATTCCACAGCTCGTTCTCGGCTACATGCTGCGCGACCGCACCGGTCATGTGATCTGGGGCACCAACACCTGGCATACCGAACAGGTGCAGCGAGGGGTCAGGAAAGGTGACGAGATCGAGTTCGCACTGGGCTTTCCATGCAACCTCGGGCCAGGGTCATATTCTTTCACGCCCGCTCTTACGGGCAGCGACACGCATCTTGAGAGCAATTACGAATGGCAGGACAACGCCATCATCTTCGATGTCGTGAATGCGGACATGCCGTATTTCATCGGCACGTCGCACCTGCCAGCAACTTTCTCTGTACGGAGAATGGTCCATGAGTGATCTCCAGGAGCATGAAGCCGACCTGCACTCATATGGAGAAACGGAGGCTGGCTTCTATCGCGCTTTCGAAGACAGGTTTCGCGGCGCCCGCAAGGTCATCCGTAGCCGCCTCGAAGCTTATTTGCCCTTCATCGAGCCTCTGAAGCAGGTTAGCGACAAGACGGAAGCAGTGGATCTGGGCTGCGGCCGGGGGGAATGGCTGCAATTCCTTCGCGACCAGGAGTTCCAAGCACAAGGGGTGGATCTGGACGAGGGAATGCTGGCGAGCTGCCGTAAGCGCGGTCTTAAGGCGCGGAAGGGGGACGCACTCGAGTTTCTCCGGGAGATGCCTGACGACAGCCAGGTGATCGTGTCCGGTTTCCACATCGCCGAGCACCTGCCCTTCGCCAAGCTCCAGCGTCTCGTCCGGGAAGCCCACCGGGTCTTGATGCCTGGCGGGCTGCTCATTCTGGAGACCCCGAACCCCGAAAATTTCAGGGTATCGACGCTGTCGTTCTATATGGATCCCACCCACCTCAACCCGCTGCCGCCCGACCTCTTGAGCTTTCTGACCGAGTTTGCCGGTTTCAAGAGGAACAAGGTCATCCGCCTTCAGGAGAACGAACGGCTGAGAGCCGCGTCTTCCGCGTCATTGGATGAAGTTCTGGGTGGAGCCAGCCCGGACTTTGCGGTCGTCGCACAGAAGGAGAGCGATGCCGCCGCAATGGCGCTTTTCGACGAACCCTTCGGCAAGGAATACGGACTGGGCGCTTCTACCCTTGTCGAGCGGTTCGACCGCGCGCTCAGTGGGCAGGACGAGAAGGTGGAAGCGCTTGCTGCCGCTGTCGAGGAGGAGCGTCTCGCACGGTCGCATCTGTCTTCGCAGTTTGAAGAGATGCAATCGGCGCTGACGATCGCGCTCGAGGAGGAGCGCCTTGCACGCTCTCGCCTATCTTCCGAATTTGAGGAGATGCAATCGGCGCTGACGACCGCGCTCGATGAGGAGCGCCTTGCGCGCTCTCGCTTGTCCTCCGAATTTGAGGAGATGCAATCGGCGCTGACGACCGCGCTCGATGAGGAGCGCCTTGCACGCTCTCGTCTGTCCTCCGAACTTGAAGAGATGCAGTCGGCGCTGTCGAATCTTCCCGCAAAAATCGAAGAGGAACACGCAGCAAGACGACGGCAGGCAGAGGCCAGCTTGGCGGCTGTCTACGCCTCCACCTCCTGGCGCATCACCGCTCCATTACGCGCTGTCTCCGAGTGGGGGAGGTGGTTTGTGAATGGCTCCCGAGCCTGGCTGACGCTCAAGCCCGGCACGCGGCCACGGCGGGTTGCGCGGGCGCTCATAGTGCGACTCGAACGGTTTGTTCTGGCACGTCCCTGGTCCGCGGCAGGAGCTAAGTGGCTTTTACGCCGCTTACCGCCGCCTCTTGAGACGCGCCTGCGACGCACAGTTCGCCCGCCGGCCCCTGCGCCTGTCATCCAGCAAGAAGGGGAACAAGTGTTGCCGAGCCTCTCGCCGCGTGCCCGGCAGGTCCATGCAATGCTGAAAACAGCCTTGGCGGAAGGAGGGAAAGCCACCTGATGCGCATCGTCATTGATATGCAGGCTGCGCAAACGGGAAGCGCCAAGCGCGGAATTGGCCGGTATACGATGGGGCTCCTCAAAGGGCTGCTGGCCAAAAAAGACCAACACGAAATAATCCTCGCCCTCAGCGATCTTCAGGCCCACACAGTCGATTCCCTGCACCAGGAACTTATCAGCCATGTTCCTCCTGACAATGTTGTCATGTGGCGAGGGGTAGGCCCTACTGCGTGGGAGAATCCAGCTAACCATTGGAGGCGACCTGCAAGCGAAGCGGTGCGAGAAACCTTTCTGGCTGGTCTAAATCCTGATGTGTTGCTGGTACCGAGCGTCATCGAGGGGTTTAGCGACGAGGTAGCTGTCAGTCTGAAAACTTCACAATATTCTCCTCCAACAGCTGCAATATTATATGATTTGATTCCTCTTTCCTTTCCGAAGAAGTATTTATGCACTAGTCAAATAGCTGAATGGTATAGAACGTGCGTTGATCGTCTTCGGAGAGCTGATTTATTGCTCGCCATTTCTGAGCACGCTCGGAAGGACGGGATCGAGCGGCTGCACCTTCATGAGAAGCGGATTGTCTCCATACTTGCAGGCATAGATCCCAAGTTCCGTCCTCAGAAGATTGACGCCGAGGCGGAAGCAACACTCCGCACCAAGTTCGGACTTGCCCGGCCGTTTATCCTCACCGCCGGCGGCGCGGAGCCCCGAAAGAACGTGGAGCGCCTGATCGCAGCTTTCGCGAAGTTGCCATCGTCATTGCGCGAAGCCTATCAAATAGCCGTTCTTGGGTGCGGCGATGATCAGCAAACATGGCTTGTTGGTGATCATTGGCGTGCGGAGAACGGCCTGCCGCGCGGATCAGTTGTCCCGCTCGGTCACGTGACGGACGCGGAGCTGGTCGGGCTCTATACCTTATGCTCAGCGTTCGTTTTCCCGTCCTGGTTCGAGGGCTTCGGATTTCCGCCACTTGAGGCCATGGCCTGCGGTGCGCCCGTTATTTCCTCAGGAGAAACCAGCCTCCAGGAGGTCATAGAGCGGCAAGACATTTTGTTTGATCCCTATGACGTGAACGCGATCGCGGAGAAGGTGGAGGCCGTCCTCACGGATGAAGCGCTTCGTGCTGATCTGGCAGAATGGGGCCCGGAGCGCGCTCGCTGCTTCACCTGGGAAAGGAGTGCGGAAATTGCCCTTCGGGCGATGGAGCGTCTCCATGCGGAAGCGGTATCTGCCCCGCCTCCCAGACCCCAAGCCCTGACGGCGGCACTCGTCAAAGAAATTGCCGCCTTACCGCGTGATAGGTCAGAGCCTTCAGAGAAGGACATCCTGGTACTGGCGGATGCAATCGCGGCCAATGAGGCAGAGGTGCGCCGTCGGCCGCGTGCCGACGCTCTGCCGCCAACGCTTAAATGGCGAATGGAGGGGCCGTTCGACAGCAGTTACAGCCTGGCACTCCTGAACAGGGAATTTGCCCGTGCGCTCGATGGCCTTGGACACAACGTTGCGCTGCACTCTACGGAAGGGCCGGGAGATTTTCCGCCCAATCCTGCTTTTCTTGACGCCAATCCGGATCTGGCAAGGCTTCACGACGCTTCCGGCTCGATGGCGCCCGATATGGTACATGTGGTCAGTCGGAACCTCTATCCACCCCGCGTTGCCGATATTGCGGGCACGACTGCACTGCTTCACAGCTATGGATGGGAAGAATCGGGTTTCCCTCAGGACTGGGCAGACAGTTTCAGCGCCTATCTGGACGGTATGACCTGCATGTCCCGCCATGTCGAAAAGGTCATGATTGACCATGGCGTGACTTGCCGCCTCGGTGTTGCATCCCTCGGCGTCGATCATTGGGAAAGGGTAAGCCCTGACCCAGCTTTCCAGCTAGAGACGAATGGATCCTTTCGATTCCTGCACGTCTCTTCTTGTTTCCCGAGAAAAGGCGTACGGGAAATGCTTGAGGCCTATGGTCGTGCCTTCACCGCCAATGACGATGTGGCACTGGTGATCAAGACTTTTCCCAATCCCCATAACGAGGTCCGGAAATGGCTGACGGCGGCTAGGGCGGACAGAGAGGACTTTCCCGAAGTCGTCATCATCGAAGACGACCTTTCTGATGGACAATTGAAAGCGCTTTATCTGCAAAGCCAAGCTTTGGTTGCACCAAGCAAGGCGGAAGGTTTCGGTTTGCCTCTGGCCGAAGCCATGCTTTCCGGACTGGCTGTCGTCACGACCGGCTGGAGTGGCCAAATGGATTTCTGCGACGAGCAGACCGCATGGCTCGTGGACTACGATTTCGAAAGGGCGGAATCGCATTTCGGCGTCTTTTCTTCGGCATGGGCGCGCCCGCGCGTTGACGATCTCGCCGCCAAGATGCGGGAGGTTTTCGAAGTCGGGGAACCGGTACGCAGGGAGCGTTCCCGTGCTGGCCGGCAAAGACTTCTTGAACAATTCCGTTGGCGGGACGTAGCCGAGCGTAGCGTTGCCTTCGCTCGCAATTGTGCCACCGAGCCGACGGCCGGAATGCCGAAGGTGGGCTGGGTAACGACCTGGAACACGCGTTGCGGGATCGCCACCTATTCGGATCATCTGATCAGCAATACGTCGTCGAGCCTCAGCATCTTGGCGCCTGACAATCAGGAAATCACCAGCATTGACGGTTCCGATGTAAGTCGCTGCTGGTCGGTTGGGGGGGGGGCCGACTTACGACGCTTGCAGGGTGAGGTGGCGCGCCTGGACCTTGATGTGGTCATTGTGCAGTTCAACTATGGCTTTTTCGACTTTGAGGCGCTCAGGCGTTTTCTGGACACCCTTATGGATGAAGGGCGTCTTGTCGTCGTCACTTTACATTCCACAATGGATCCTGCGGGAGACCCGAAAAAGCGGCTGGAATTGTTGCGCGAGCCGCTGTCACGCTGCGCACGTATTCTCGTCCACTCCATCCCGGACCTTAATCGTCTGAAGGCGCTGGGATTGGTGGATAATGTCACGCTCTTCCCCCATGGGATCATGGACCATGGGCTGACCGAAACCTCGAGCAAGACCAATGTCGAAAGAGAATTCGTCATTGGGTCTTACGGATTCTTTTTGCCTAACAAAGGTCTCATTGAGCTCATTGAGGCTGTATCGCTTCTTAATGACCGGCAGTGTCGTGTAAAACTGAAGCTGGTCAATGCGGAATATCCCGTTCCCGTATCACGTGATTTGATCGAGCAGGCAAAGGCGCTGATTGCCCGGAAAGGGCTGCAGGACATAATTGAACTGGAAACGTCTTTTCTCAAAGACGAAGAAAGCCTGGCCCGCTTGGTTGAAACGGACGTCATCGTTTTCCCCTATCAAAAGACAGGTGAATCTTCCAGCGCGGCGGTCCGTTACGGCCTCGCCACCGGCAAACCCATTGCCGTGACACCACTGCCGATTTTCGATGATGTATCACCTGCTGTATTTCATCTTCCGGGGTGCTCTGCCGAGGACATTGCCAACGGGCTGGAAGATCTAAGGCAGCAGATTTTAAGCGATTCCACGTCCTATCGGGAAATCATTCAGCAGGCGGAGAATTGGCGCGCCCAACATCGCTACTCTCGACTCGGGCACAGGCTGGAGGGAATGCTGGTTGCCCTGATGCGCAAGCACTCTGAACAGAGGTCGGCAAGATCCGAGCAGGGGGAGCCGCATGAAGCACATCATCCGGATTCCGTTCTTCAACAAGCCTGAGATGCTGCCGGTTACGCTGAAAGAAGGGGTACGGGGGATCGCCCGAACGCTGCCCGCGAGCCTGTTTTCCGAATGAACCAGCCAACGCCTCCCCCGTCGGACATCGCCCTCTTCCACAACTACTTCGCCAGCCGGGGGGGCGGGGAGCGGCTTGTGCTGGGGCTCGGAGGCGACAATGTCGTCGTCGCCAACTCGCAGAATACCCGTGCCCGCATCAGCCGCTATCTCGGCTGTGAAATATTCGGAGGCGATTGACGCCATGCATGTGGGCGTTGATGTCCGCAACCTGACTGCAGGTCCGATCACCGGCATTTCCCGTGTTCTCATCCAAACGGCAAAGGAACTCTCCCGCAAGGGCGCACGGTTCACATTCTACTGGCCAGGCAACCGCCACGCCTCGCCGCTCGATGACATTGCCGATGCGCATCATGTAACGGGTTCCTTTGCTGGCACTGTTGGACGTCTCGTCTGGAGCGCATCAGAGCTTCCCTGGGCGGTACGCAGAGCACCGCCGGATGTTTTCTGGGGGCCGGCGCACCGGTTGCCGTTTTTTATGCCCAGTCATGTTCCCATGGTGGTGACCATTCACGACCTCGTCTGGCATCGCTACCCTAAGACCATGGCCCCAGGCCGGCACCTCACCGACCGTATGCTTATGCAAGCGGCCATCCGAAGGGCAGACCGCATTGTTGCCGTTTCCAAGGCCACTGCGAAAGATCTCACATCGGTGTTCGGCGTATCACAAATTGACGTCGTCTACCCCGGCGCGACGCAGACGCATGTTCGCTCTGACGAACCTCTATTGCCCCCTGCCTACCTTGTGGATAAGCCCTATGCTCTGTTCGTCGGCACGCTGGAACCGCGCAAGAATCTGGAGCGGCTGCTGCGCGCTTTTGTTCTCGCACGCGGGGGCGGCAGCAAGAATTGGCATCTGGTTGTCGCAGGCGGAAAAGGCTGGAAGGACCACCAGGTCAGGCAGACTTTGGAGCCGCTGGTTGCATCCGGATATGTCCATGTCACCGGCTATGTAAGCGAGGCCGAACTTTCTGCTCTCTATGCTGGTGCCCGCTTTCTGGCGCTCCCTTCCCTCTATGAGGGATTTGGGCTGCCTATCATCGAGGCCCAGCAGTATGGTATCCCGGTTCTGGCCTCTCATTGCGGTTCCCTGCCGGAAGTCGCGGGATCGGGGGGGCTCATCGTGGATCCCCGGAACGAACAGGAAATAGCCTCCGCTATGGAAAGGCTGTTTGCAAGCGACGATCTCCATGCGTCGCTTGCCTTTGCCGCACGTGAAAACGTTCGGCGGTTCACATGGGACAAATGCGCCGATGGGATGATCGCTGCGTTCGAGGCAGCACGGAGTCACTCCGTGTTGCGCGCAGCAAGCCGCTCGTAAAGCCTGAGATAGGCGCGGCACATATCCTCGGCCCGGAAGAGCTGCTCGAAGCGCGTGTGCGCGTTCCGCCCCATTTGCGTCGCCTCGTCGGGATTTTCCGCCAGCCAGGCCATTGCGCTTGCGAGCTCCTGTGCGTCGGCAGGGGCGACCGTGATGCCGGTCTGGCCGTCGGCGTTGACGTAGCTCGTCCCAGAGCCCATTTTGCAGGAGATCATCGGCTTTCCCGCCCGCGCGGCTTCCAGAAGCGCCACACCGAAGGCTTCCGAGCGCAAGTGCGAGGGAAAGACGAAGGCCCGGCAGAGGGACAGAAGCGCTTCCTTGTCCGTCTCCGAAACCGCGCCGACGAGGGTGACGTTCGCGGGCGCGTTGGCTGCCGCCCATCCTTCCAGATTGCCGCTTCCCGCAACGACGACGGGCAGCCCCGTGCGCTCGGCGGCTTCGATCAGGAAGGGCAGGCCCTTGTAGTAGCGCAGCGCGCCGATGAAGAGGAAGAAACTGTCGCCCACCCGCCGGTGCCAACGATCCAGATCCGCGGTCGCCGGCGGCACCCTGTCTGCCGCGCCGATCGGAATGATCGACAGCCTGGCGCGATGGTGCCTCAGGACCGGGCTTGTTTCGGCATAGTCGGGCGAGGTCGCCACGATCGCGTCCGCCCGATCAAGAAAGCGCCGCATAAGGGGCAGGTAGAGGCGCTTGAGATAACGCTGGCGCACGATGTCGGAATGGTAGGTGACCAGGGCGGGCTTGCCGCGGCCATGGAGAAAATAAAGCGCGTCGGCCACTGGCCAGGGGAAGTGATAGTGCACCACGTCCGCCATCCCGGCGAGCGCGCGAAAGCGCGTGAAGACGGAGAGCGAAAGCCCGGTCGAAGCGATCTGCAGGTCCTGCCTGGCGTGATGGGCGTAATGGCTGCCCACGCGCAACGGCCCCTCGCGCTTTTCCCTGGAAAGGGAAAGCACGTGGCTCTCCACGCCGTGGGGCGCCAATCCCTCCGCCAGGGTGTGTATGACGCGCGCCACGCCCGTGAAGTCGTCAGGCAGGTAGGCTTTGTAGACGTGGAGAACTTTCAATGCATCCCGGTGTCTGGAAAACGCGCAACGGCGACCCTGTTCCAAATGCGGCTGAGAAGGGATGGATCCTCCTTCTCACCCCTGAAGCCGGATCGAGTCGAGCAGAGTGATACCCTGTCCCGCCTCGCTTGGAAATCATTTTCAATCGTGCGTGCGGACCGTTCTCGGCACCTTCACGTGTGTTCGTGCGGCCCGAAGGTCGGCGTCCGCAGCTTCATCTCATGGCGCCATTCGCGCCAATGGCGACGAGCAGCGCCATGAGCACGGGGTCGATGAAGAGCCGAGCAGGCCAACGAAACCTAGAAAATTTCTGGCTGGGGAACCTGGATTCGAACCAGGACTGACGGAGTCAGAGTCCGCTGTTCTACCGTTAAACTATTCCCCAATGCCGGCCAGAGCCCTGGCGGCGTGGCTCCACGCTATTTATCGATCTGCATGCAATAGTCAACCCGGGCCGGTTTCATTGTCGACCCCGGATCCGTCGGGTCGCATCCGTCTTGGTGGCGCGGCGTGACGGTCTTGTCCGGATTCTTTCGCCTGTGCTCTTGGTCAAAACGCGCCCCGCTGCTACTGTGTCGCCAACATGGAATGTCAGACGCCTGCAGCGCCCCTTGGTGCGCGCGGCGCAGAAGGAACAGCGGTGGACGAGCACGAGCAAGGTGACGCGCCACCGGTCGCGGAACTCGTTCGCGATCACGTCTCGGCCGGGGGCGACGTGGCCGAAGAACAGGGGGAGCCCCCGCAGGCGCTCCTTTCGGGTTTCGCGGGCGATGGCCCGGCGAAACGCAAGCGCAAACGCAGGAGAAAGCGTGGGCGCCGCCGCGTCTTTGTCCGTGACGGGGCAGAGTGCGAGACGCGTCCGCAACCTGCGGCGGCCGTCCCGCCGACCGGATCCAGCGAACCGGAGACCCTGCGCCGCGGCCGCGCCTATGCGGCGCGCCTGACCTATTCCCGATCGGACGAAACCTTCTATGCCGCCCTGGATCTCGGCACGAACAACTGTCGCCTGCTCGTCGCCACGCCGGGCCGCCCGGGCTGCTTTCGGGTGGTGGATGCATTCTCCCGCATCGTGCGGCTGGGCGAAGGGCTCTCCTCGAGCGGGCGTTTGACCCAGGCGGCCATGGACCGCGCCGTCGAGGCGCTGGCGGTTTGCGCGGAGAAGCTGGGCAATCGCAGGCTCGCCGGCCTGCGCATGATCGCCACGGAGGCCTGCCGCTCGGCCGAGAACGGAGGCCATTTCATCGAACGCGTGCACAGCGAGACCGGGCTTTCGCTGGAGATCATCGATCGGCGCACCGAGGCGCGCCTCGCCGTCTCCGGCTGCAGTTCGCTGGTCACCCGCGAGACCGACGGTCTCGTCCTGTTCGATATCGGCGGCGGCTCGTCGGAGATCGCGCTCATCGACCTGTCGCGCCACCGCACGCCGCGCCTGGCGGACCATATCGTCTCCTGGACCTCGCTGCCCGTTGGCGTAGTTTCGCTCGCCGAGCGCTTCGGCGGCCGTGATGTCACGCGCGAGCGCTTCGAGGCGATGGTGGCGCATGTGTCGGCCATGCTCGAGCGCTTTGACGGGGGTGGGCGGCTGGCCCATCTCGTTTCCGGGGAACGTTTCCACCTTCTGGGCACATCCGGCACGGTGACGACGCTGGCCGGCGTGCATCTCGGCCTGAGGCGGTATGACCGCCGGCGCGTCGACGGGCTGTGGATGGAACGCGACAACGTCGACCGGATGATCGAGACCATCCTCGGCTGGAGCTTCGAGCAACGCAAGGCCAATCCCTGCATCGGCGCGGAGCGGGCCGACCTCGTGCTCGCCGGCTGCGCGATCCTCGAGGCCATCCGCCGCCAGTGGCCGGCCGAGCGCCTGCGGGTGGCCGACCGCGGCCTGCGCGAGGGCATGCTCAACGAGATGATGGCGCGTGACGGGGTGTGGCGGCGCCGGAAGCGCCCGAGGGTCGAAGCCGGATGAAGAAGGGGGCGAAGGCCGGCGCCGGCGCGCGTGCGCTCAGGACACGGGTGAAGAAGAAGCGCGGCCTGAAGAACTCCTCCCGCCGCTGGCTGGAGCGCCACCTGAACGATCCTTACGTGCATCGTGCCAGCGCGGAGGGCATGCGCTCGCGCGCCGCCTACAAGCTGGCGGAGATCGACGACAGGTACGGGATCCTGAAACCCGGCATGAAGGTGATCGATCTGGGGGCCGCCCCCGGCGGCTGGTCGCAGGTGGCGGCCGAGCGCGTGCGCTCCGATCCCGAAAGTCCGAGCGTCGTGGGCATCGACTATCTGGAGATGGACCCGGTGCCGGGCGCGGCCATTTTGCAGACCGACTTTCTGGACGACGACGCGCCGGACCGGCTGATCGCGCTCCTGGGCGGCCCGCCCGATGTCGTTTTGTCCGACATGGCCGCACCGACCACCGGCCACCGCCGCACAGACCATCTGCGCACCATGCATTTGTGCGAGGCGGCGGCTGACTTCGCCGTCAACGTGCTGGCCCCCGGCGGGCACTTCCTCGCCAAAACCTTTCAGGGCGGGGCGGAGGCGGCGCTGCTTTCCATGCTCAAGCGCAATTTCCGCTTCGTCCACCACGTCAAGCCGCCCGCCTCGCGCAGCGAGTCGGTGGAGCTCTACCTGCTCGCCAGGGAGTTCAAGAGCGCCGCGCCTGCCTGAGCCGTCATTCGGCGGCGGCGGTACGCTTCGTCTCCGCCGCCCGGTGACGGTGGCCCGACACGGCGCTTCCCGTGTCTGCCGGCAGCTTGAGGAAGGGCAGAACGGCGAATGCGCTCATCATCGAGACGACCACGAAGGCGTTGAAGAAGGCGTCGAGGCCGAGCGGCGCCCCCGTTGCGCGCACGGTCGCTTCGAGGATACCGCCGCCGATCGCCACCCCGAGGGCGATGCTCACCTGCTGGCTCACCGCGGCGATCGCCGTCGCCTGGCTCGCCTCCTTGTCGCTGATCTCGGCGAAGACCAGCGCGTTGACCGAGGTGAAGAACAGGGAGCGAAAGAAACCCGCTGCCACCAGCACGGCAATGATGACGGCGTGGGGCGTTGCGGGCGTGAAGAGCGCGTTGACGGCGATGAACCCGCTTCCGGCCAGGGCGGCTGTGACAAGCACCAGACGGAAGCCGGCGGTCCTCAGCGTGGTGCTTGCGATGAACTTCATCGCGATAGCGCCGAAGGCGGAGGTGAAGGTGAGCAGCCCCGACTGGAAGGGCGACAGGCCGAAGCCGACCTGGAACATGAGCGGCAAGAGGAAGGGCACGGCGCCGAGTCCGATCCGGAACAGCGACCCGCCGAGGATGGCGGCGCGGAATGCGCGGTTCCTGAAAAGCTGGAGATCGAGGATTGGACGCGTCGACCGCCGTGCATGGCGCACGTAGAGCCATGTCATCGTCACGCCGAGGCCGGCAATGGCAAAGCCGACGGAAGGCGGCAGGGTCGGCACGCTGATGACGGACAGCCCGAATACCAGGCCGGCTGCGGCCAGGCCCGCCAGAAGAAAACCCTTGAAATCCAGTCTCTGGCGCGCGTCCGGTTCGAAGTCGGGCAGGATGCGCCCGGAAAGCACGATCCCGGCCAGCCCGATCGGCACATTGATGATGAAGATCCAATGCCAGGAGAAGTAGGTGGTGATGAAGCCGCCGACCGGCGGGCCGGCGAGCGGGCCGATCAGCGCCGGCACGGCGACCCAGGCCATCGCCGAGACCAGTTGATTGCGCGGTGTCGCCCGCACCAGCACAAGCCGTCCCACCGGTGTCATCATCGCCCCGCCCATTCCCTGCACGAAGCGCGCCAGCACGAAGGCCGGCAGCGACTGGGCGAGCGCGCAGGCGATCGAGCCCAGGACAAAGACGCCGATGGCGAGCCGGAAGACCCGCTTGGCACCGAAGCGGTCGGCCATCCACCCGCTGACAGGAATGAAGATGGCCAGCGCCACCAGATAGGTGGTCAGGGCCAACTTCAGCGTGACCGGGCTGGTGCCGATGTCGGCGGCGATCGCGGGCAGGGAGGTGGCGATGATGGTGGAATCCATCTGCTCCATGAAGAGCGCCACGGCAAGGATCAACGGCAGGCTGCGGTTCAAGGCTGAGCGTCCGTTTCGTTTCGCGAAACCGCCGGTTAAAACGGAAAGGATCGTCGGCGCAGACCGTATCGGCCTTCCGCCGCGGCTTGTCAAAGCCAGTAGGGACGGAAAGGGGATGCCAGTAGCGCCTACCGCCCCTCCACCTTCTGGGCATGCCGGCGGATATCCTCGATACGGTCTGGGGTTGCCGGATGGGTGGAGAGGAAGTCGTTGCCGCTAACGTCGTCGTATCGGTCGCGCAGCACCTCGAAGAGGCGCGCCAAGCCCGTGGGCTCCCGGCCCGCCTTCGCCATAAGCTCGACACTGTAGCGGTCGGCCTCGCTCTCCTGCGCGCGCGAATAGGAAAGCGTCAGCAGCCCCGAGCCCTGGACCAGCACTTCCTCCACGCCCGAGCCGACATCGCCGCCGATGAACATGATGAGCGCGGTCACGCCGGCTGCGCGATAGAGGCGGCGCAGGCTGTGCTCGTGCACCACGTGGCCGATCTCGTGCGCTAGGACGCCGAGCACGGCATCGTCGTCGCGGGCAAGCCGCACCAACTCATCGGTCAGGATGATCGTACCGTCGGGAAGTGCGAAGGCGTTGGGCCCGATGATGCCGCCTTCGCGGAAGTTAAGCTCGAAGGCGTCAGCGCCTTCGGGCGTCAGCGCGGCAAGAGCGCGGAACTCCTCGGTAATCGCCGCGCGCCTCGCTTCCTCGAGGCGCGAGGGAGAAAGAACCGCTTTGTCCAGCGAGGAAAGCACGCCCTGGCTCATCAGGCGCGGGGCGGCCGGCGGCGTCAGCACCACCGCCGCCTCGACCGTAATCGGCAGAGCATAGCGGTAAAGCCCCACGCAGAGTGCAACGATCAGCACCACAAAAAGCACGAGCCGCGGGTGAAAGCGCTCCAGCCGGTGCACGAGGCCCGCCCGGCGGCCGTAGAGCGCACCCAGCCAGCGGTCGATGGCGTCGTTGTCCTCCGTCTCGAAGACGCTTCCGTCCTCAAAGGTGATGCGGCGCGGGACGGCGCCGACACGGGCCGAGATCGCCAGGCTGTCGACGGCGCCCGTCGCAAGTGCGGCCTCCCCTTCGGCATCGGTCACGGTTGCCATGCCGTCGGCTGTCGTGAACCGGGAGGGCACCGCCCGACTGGAGCGCGGGGGATGCCAGATGCCGGAAATGGTTGGGCAGTCAGAACCCAAAGTCGATGCCTTCCACGTCCATATATTCGGCACCCACGGCAGGACCGGTCTCCTCCACCTGATTGAGATAGTCGTCCAGCAAGCCGCTGACGAGCACCGCCGTGGCCGTGGCGGTGTAACGTGCCATACGCACCGCCGCCCAGGGCCGTGCCAGACCGATGGTGCAGATGGTCGCCAGGAAGTTCGTGATCGAAATCCAGGCGTAGCGGCGCCGGCCGAGCGTTGAGACGAATTGATGGCGGCCGTCGAGCATCGCCGCGTTGAAGGCGACGTTGCGCACGCCGGCGCGGTAGAACAGGCCGGCCACGCCGTAGATCAGCGCAAGCGCGATGAAGACGGCAACCGGTAGGAAGGCGAGGCCGAGGTCCGCGCCCGCAAACGCCCCGCCGAACGGGAAAAAAACTGCCACGGCAAGCAGGCCGAGCAGCGCCGTCCCCAGGAGTACCATGATGGCCGGCAGCCACCATTGGCCGTAGAGCGCGCCCAGCCGCGGGGTGCAGTCCACCTTGCGACCGCCATAGCGCACATTGCCGAGCGTGTAGCGCCACGCCCAGCGTGAGGCAAGCGGCGCCAGGATGCCGAGGGTAACCGCGGCCAGGGCCGGGCCGATGACGAAGGACAGAAGGGCTCCCCAAAAGCCGCCGTGGAAGTCGAGCCGGACGTTGCGGTAGCTGGTCACGCGGGCATTGAAGCGCAGGCCCCGCTTGATGAGCCATGGCGTGACGGCGATCAAAAGCGCAAGCAGCACAAGGCTCGCGACCGGGAAGAACGTGGCCACGGCGTTGTAGACGAGGAGCGCCGCCAGAACGACGATCCGTCCGATGAGGATCTGCATCGGCCGTGCATGGTAGTCGAAGCTGCGGCCGGCAAGCTTCGTGTTACCGTAAAAATAGCGCTGCCGGCGCACCTTCGCCCATGCGGAGTAGATGCCGAGGGTCAGGATCGTCAGTAGGATGTTGACGATCCAGATGCCGAAATATTCGCCGGCCGTGCCCGTGAACGAGAAGCGCTCGAGGCGGCGTTCCCCGGGTGCACCCTCCGCCAGGCTCGGTTGTGTGGTGTCGTTCATCCTGCCCCGCCTCGTAAAGCTTCGATTCAATCAAGGCGTGCACCATGGCGCCAATCCACCGTCTTTTCAATTCCCGGCAGACGTGGTACCAGCCAGCGCCAATCCTGAAAGGGAATCATATTCGAGGAGGCAGCCCGTTGTCCCGCCAGGGGCGGGCCGCCTCCCACATTATTTCAAGGATCGGCCATGGCGAAAATCATCGAAACCGCAACCGGCGCCGAGGCGCTGACCTTTGACGACGTGCTTTTGCAGCCGGGGCATTCCGATGTCATGCCGGGCCAGACGGATGTGCGCACGCGCATCGCAGGCGACGTCGAGCTCAACATACCCATCCTGTCGGCGGCCATGGATACGGTCACCGAAGCGCGGCTGGCGATTGCCGTGGCCCAGGCCGGCGGCATCGGCGTTGTCCACCGCAATTTCACGCCCGCTGAGCAGGCCGAGGAAGTGCGCCAGGTCAAGAAGTTCGAGTCCGGCATGGTGGTGAATCCCGTCACCATCGGCCCCGACGCCACGCTGGCCGACGCGCATGCGCTCATGAACGCCCACACCATCTCCGGCATCCCGGTGGTGGAGAACGGCGGGCGTGGCGGCCACACGACCGGCCGGCTGATCGGGATCCTCACCAATCGCGATGTCCGCTTCGCCTCGAACCCGGCCCAGCCCGTGCGCGAACTGATGACGCACGACAACCTGATCACCGTGAAGGAAGGGGTGAGCCAGGAAGAGGCCAAGCGCCTCCTGCATCAGCACCGCATCGAGAAGCTGCTGGTCGTCGACGGCGCCGGCAATTGCGTCGGGCTGATCACGGTCAAGGATATCGAGAAGTCTCAGCTCAACCCCCATGCCTGCAAGGACGCGCAGGGCAGGTTGCGGGTGGCGGCGGCCACCAGCGTCGGCGACGACGGTTTCGAGCGTGCCGAGCGGCTCATCGATGCAGGGGTCGATCTCCTGGTGATCGACACGGCCCACGGACATTCCCAGCGGGTCCTGGATGCCGTCGCCCGCGCCAAGACGATCTCCAACGCCGTGCGCATCGTCGCCGGCAATGTGGCCACGGCCGACGGGACGAAGGCGCTGATCGACGCGGGCGCGGACGCGGTCAAGGTGGGTATTGGCCCCGGCTCCATCTGCACCACGCGCGTGGTGGCGGGCGTCGGGGTGCCGCAGCTTTCGGCGATCATGGCGGCGGCGGAAGCCGCCCACAAGGCCGGCGCGACGGTGATCGCCGACGGCGGCATCAAATATTCCGGCGATCTGGCCAAGGCGCTGGCCGCCGGTGCCGACGCGGCCATGATCGGCTCCCTGCTGGCCGGCACGGACGAAAGCCCCGGCGAAGTCTATCTCTACCAGGGCCGCTCCTTCAAAGCCTATCGCGGCATGGGCTCGGTCGGCGCCATGGCGCGCGGCTCGGCCGACCGCTACTTCCAGGCGGAGGTGCGCGATACGTTGAAGCTCGTGCCGGAGGGCATCGAGGGCCAGGTGCCCTACAAGGGGCCGGCCGCTGGCGTCCTGCACCAGCTGACGGGCGGGCTGAAGGCGGCCATGGGGTATGTCGGCGCGCAAAACCTGCCGGAGTTCCAGAAACGGGCCACCTTCGTGCGCATTTCCGGCGCGGGCCTGCGCGAGAGCCATCCCCACGACGTGACGATCACCCGCGAAAGCCCGAATTATCCGGGCGCAGGCTGAGCGGGCCTGCAGCACTCTGTAGGGGCCGCGGTCGGGCGGTGCCCGGCGCCTCGGTCCCGCGCCGGACTTCCCTGATGGCGGCCCCCATGGCGGTGAAATCCGCCTGACGGGGATTCGTCTTGCGCCAGCCGAGACAGATGGTGCGTGAGGGTCCCGGCTCGGCGAATGGCAGCACGCGCACGCCCGGCAGAAGCGTGGCCGCTTCGCGTGCCATTTCCGGGATCAGTGTCACGCCCAGCCCGTGCGAGACCATGTGCAGGAGTGTTGCCAGGCTCGAGGCCCCGAAGCTCGCCATGGTCACCGGCTTGACCATGCCGCAGACGGCCAGCGCCTGGGCGCGCAGGCAGTGGCCTTCCTCCAGCAGCATCAGCCGCTCCAGCTCCGGCATGTCCTGGGCGACGGGCGGCGCCATGCGCTCCGCCTCGTCTTCCGGCACGGCGAGGTAGAAGCGGTCCTCGAAAAGCGTTTCCTGCACAAGCTGCGGCGCGTCGAGCGGCGCGGCGGCGATGATCCCGTCGAGCCCGCCATTGCCCGTCTCCTTCAGCAGTGTTTCGGTGACGGCCTCGCGCACCTCCAGGCGCAGTGCGGGAAAGCGTTCTTTCAGCAGTGGCAGCAGATGCGGCAGCAGATAGGGGGCGACGGTGGGAATGACGCCCAGCCGGAACGGTCCTTCGAGCACGCTCCGGCCGCGCCGGGCGACATTTTCCAGATCCTCGACCTCGGCCAGGATGCGTGCAACGCGCGGGCGCAGTTCAAGGGCTTCCGCCGTCAACCGTACGGTGCCGCCGCCGCGCTCGAACAGCCGCACCCCTAGTTGCGCCTCCATCTCCGCGATCTGGGCGGAAAGCGCGGGCTGCGTGACGCCAGCCGTCTCTGCGGCGCGTCGGAAATGCAGGGTTTCTGCCAGATGCTGGAAATACTGCATCTGACGGAGTGTCAATCGCAACATAAGGAAAACTTATCACATAGAATAAGAAAGACAATTGGAGTTGGCGGACGCCCGTCTATATAGTCTGGAACTGTTCCAATCACCGTCTCTCAGCCGCGCATACCCACGACCGGATGCGCCAGCAAGGAGTAATTGCGATGGCCGACAAACCGACGCTCACCACCACAGCGGGCGCACCGATCCCGGACAACCAGAACTCGATGACGGTGGGCGAGCGCGGCCCCGTTCTCCTGCAGGACTATCAGCTTATCGAGAAGCTGGCGCACCAGAACCGCGAGCGCATCCCCGAGCGCGTGGTCCATGCCAAGGGCTGGGGCGCCTACGGCACGCTCAAGATTACCGGCGACATTTCCAAATACACCAAGGCCAAGGCGCTGCAGCCGGGCGCGGAGACGCCGCTGATCCTGCGCTTTTCCACCGTGGCCGGCGAGCTCGGCGCGGCCGACGCCGAGCGCGACGTGCGCGGCTTCGCCATCAAGTTCTACACCGAAGAGGGCAACTGGGATCTCGTCGGCAACAACACGCCGGTCTTCTTCGTGCGCGATCCCTTGAAGTTCCCCGACTTCATCCACACCCAGAAGCGGCACCCCAAGACCAATCTGCGCTCGGCGACGGCCATGTGGGACTTCTGGTCGCTTTCGCCGGAGAGCCTGCACCAGGTCACCATCCTGATGTCCGACCGCGGCCTGCCGACGGCGCCGATGTTCATGAACGGCTACGGCTCGCATACCTATTCCTTCTGGAACGATGCCGGCGAGCGCTATTGGGTGAAGTTCCACTTCAAGACCATGCAGGGCCACAAGTTCCACACCAACGAGGAGGCCGAGAAGGTCGTCGGCAAGACCCGAGAGAGCTATCAGGAGGCCCTCTTCAATACGATCGAGGACGGCAACTTCCCGAAGTGGAAGGTGCAGGTGCAGATCATGCCCGAACTCGACGCGGACAAGACGCCTTACAACCCCTTCGACCTCACCAAGGTCTGGCCGCATGGCGACTATCCGCCGATCGACATCGGCGTGCTGGAGCTGAACCGCAACCCGGAGAACTACTTCGCCGAGATCGAGCAGGTGGCCCTTTCTCCCTCCAACATCGTGCCCGGCATTTCGCACTCGCCGGACAAGATGCTGCAGGCGCGCATCTTCTCCTATGCCGATGCGCACCGTTACCGGCTCGGCACCCACTACGAGGCGCTGCCGGTCAATGCGCCGCGCTGCCCGGTCCACCACTACCACAAGGACGGCCAGATGAACTTCTTCGGCCACAAGTCCGGTAATCCGGATGCCTATTACGAGCCGAACTCGATGGGTGGTCCGGTAGAGCAGTCCGCCGCCAAGGAGCCGCCGCTGAAGATCTCCGGCGATGCCGATCGCTACAACCATCGCATCGGCAATGACGACTATTCCCAGCCGCGGGCGCTCTTCAACCTGTTCGACGAGGACCAGAGGCACCGGCTCTTCAACAATATCGCCGCGGCGATGGCCGGGGTGCCGGGCGAGATCGTCGAGCGCCAGCTCGCTCATTTCGACAAGGTGCACCCCGAATACGGCAACGGCGTGCGCAAGGCGCTGAAGGAGGCGCACGGCTACGAGGCCAACGCCGTCTCCACCGCCGAGTCCTCGCCGCAGGCGGCGGCCGAATAGCGCTTACCTCACGAAGGCGAATACGGGCGCGGAGCGATCCGCGCCCGTTCTTCTATTGGGCGCTTGTCTGCGCCGCCGGGTCGGCTTAGCTAGGAGCCGAGACGGGCAACCGGAAAGGCAACACCCATGCGCCTCGGCGGCAGGCTGGCGGCAGCCATCGAGATTCTCCAGGACATCGAGACGCGTCACAGGCCCGCGGCCGAAGCGATGCGGGACTGGGGGTTGTCGCATCGTTTCGCCGGAGCAGGCGACCGGGCGGCGATCGGCAATTTCGTTTATGACGGGCTGCGACGTCGGCGCGCGGCCGCTTTCCTTTTCGACGCGGACACGCCGCGCGCGCTCGCCCTCGGCGGCTTCCTTCTGGAGAACCGCAAAGGGCCGGAGGCGCTGGAGGCTGCCTTCGCCGACGACAGTTTCGCACCGCCGCCTCTGGACGATGCCGAGAAGGCGATGCTCGTTACCCGGTTTCGGCAGGACCTGCCCGACGCCGTCCGTGCCAACGTGCCGGAATGGTGCGAGCCGATGATGGCACGTGCATTTGCCGAGGGTTGGGTGGAGGAGGGGATGGCCCTGGCCACCCGGCCGCCGCTCGACATGCGTGCCAACACCTTGAAGGCCGGGCGCGAGAAGGTCCTTGCCGCCCTGTCGCGGGTCGGAGCCGTGCCCGCCCGTATTGCGTCCCATGGCATGCGCATTCCCCCGGTCGAGGGTGACCGGCGCCACCCCAATGTCCAGGCCGAGCCCGCCTTCCGCCGGGGCTGGTTCGAGGTGCAGGACGAGGGCTCGCAGGTCGTTGCCGAACTTGCCGGGGCCACTCCCGGCGCCCAGGTGCTCGACTTCTGCGCCGGCGCGGGCGGCAAGACCCTTGCCATGGCCGCAATGATGGAAAATCGCGGCCAGATCCATGCCTATGATGCCGACCGGCAGCGCCTCGCGCCCATCTTCGAGCGCCTGAAGCGCGCCGCCTGCCGCAATGTCCAGGTCATCGCGCAGGAGGATGCGCTGAAGGCGATCGAGGGGCGGATGGACTTCGTCGTGGTGGACGCGCCCTGCACGGGCTCCGGCACGTGGCGCCGGCGGCCGGACGCCAAATGGCGGCTCACCCCGCAACAACTCGAAGCCCGCTGCGCCGAACAGATGGCCATCCTCGACAGCGCCGCCCGCTACGTAAAGCCGGGTGGCAGGCTTGCTTACATCACCTGCTCGATTTTCGAGGAGGAGAACGGCGCGCAGGCGCAAGCTTTCCTGGCGCGCGCATCCGAATTCCGCGCCCTCGACCACGGCGCGCTGTGGCGTGATCGCTTTCCCGGCAACCAGACAGCCGCCCGCGTGGACGAGGCCGGCGGCATCACCCTGACACCCGCTTCGGCAGGCACGGACGGCTTTTACTTCGCCGGCTTCGAACGCGCATAGAACGCCACATGCTTCCGCACGGGAGCGAATCGATGGCTCGAGGTCACCCCTGAAACGGCCAACGGTTGATCAGGTTATATTTCGAAAGCCCAAGCTCGCTGTGGACGAGGGCGAATGCGGTCGCCGTGAAGCGGATCGGTTCGATCGGCTGGAACGGCACTTTCCGCCGACCATAGAGAAGGGTCATGTGCGGCGTGAAATCCGCCGAGGCTTTCAGGCCGTTCCTTTCCATGGCGGCGCCGAGAACCCCGTGGAGATTCAGCAGCGCATCTCCCTCGGCGAGCAGGACAAGCGGCCGCTTGCGCGGCCGGCCCGCGACCGCCGGCGCCCCCTCGAAGCTTCCCACAGAGCGGAAGGTCACCTCGAACGGGTACGCCGCCACGGCGTTTCCGGCCTGCTTTGCCGCATAGATGAATTTCGTCCGCAGGCAGCTGTAGTCTCCAACATGCTGCAGCGATATGTGCAGGCGCTTCCACTTGATCCGCCTGCCTTGCAGGCCGCTTTTCCGGATGAACTGTCCTGCGAACCACCATACCCGAAGGGCTGTTTCCTTGTCCGGAAACAGCAGGAACATCAGCCGTTCGGGTTTCGCGGGCCTGGCGGGGCCGTCGAGGTAGAACGGAAACGCACTTTGCACCGGGGGCATTTTCGACACTCCATACGCGCCCCCAAATCGTCGAGATATTAGAACAAATAGAGAACATAAGCAAGCGCCATCGCTGATGCGGAGATCGGTCTGCATTTTGCCCTCGAGGCACCTAGCTATTCCCCAGTGGATCTCTTGAGCATACGAGAAATGCGATGCCGAGTTCGACCTACCAGCTGTTCGCGCAGGCCATGGCAGGCCGCAAACAGGTCATTTGCACCTATGACGGCTATCCGCGCGAGGTCTGTCCGGTCATCCTGGGGCACAGCAAGGGGCGGGAGGCAGCACTCGTCTACCAGTTTGCCGGCGGGAGCAGGAGCGGCCTTCCCAAAGGGGGCCAGTGGAAGTGCTTTTCGCTTTCCAAGGCGAGCGGCGTTCGGCTTCGCGACGGCCCCTGGCGTGCCGGCTCCAGCCATCGGCGGCCGCAAAGCTGTGTCGAAATCGTCGATCTGGACGTCAATCCCGACAGCCCCTACGACCCGCTGCGCCGCTTCGGCAAAGCGTGAGGCTTCGGGGCGCCATCGGCCGCATTGCAGCAGTGCGACGGTTCCTATATGGCATTGCAACGGAGGCTTTGCCGGGTCATTGCCCAGGCCGCTTTCCGGCGCTTTTCACCCGGACCCGTTGGAGCACCATGAGCATCACCAAACATCCCGACACCGTTCTCATCGTCGATTTCGGCAGCCAGGTCACGCAGCTCATCGCGCGGCGCGTGCGCGAGGCTGGCGTCTACTCGGAAATTGCGCCATTCCAGCTTGCCGGGGAGGCGTTCCGCCGCCTGCAGCCCAAGGCGGTCATCCTGTCCGGAAGTCCCGCCTCCACCGCCGACGTTGGCAGCCCCCGCGCTCCCGAAGTCGTTTTTGAATCGGGCGTGCCGGTCCTCGGCATCTGCTACGGCGAGCAGACCATCTGCGCCCAGCTCGGCGGCAAGGTGGAAGGCAGCGACCATCGCGAGTTCGGCCGCGCCTTCCTGGAGGTCGAGGAGGATTGCGCCCTTTTCGAAGGCGTGTGGGCCCCCGGCACCCGGCACCAGGTGTGGATGAGCCATGGCGACCGCGTGACGGCGATCCCGCCCGGCTTCAAGGTGGTGGGCACCTCCGCCGGCGCGCCTTTTGCCGCCATCGCCGATGAGAAGCGCAAATATTACGGTGTGCAGTTCCATCCGGAGGTCGTTCACACGCCCGACGGCGCGAAGCTCATCGCCAACTTCGTGCACAAAATAGCCGGGCTCGCCGGCGACTGGACCATGGCCGCCTATCGCGATCAGGCGATTGCCGCGATCCGCGATCAGGTGCGCGACGGCAAGGTGATCTGCGCCCTTTCCGGCGGCGTCGATTCCTCTGTGGCCGCCTTGCTGACGCACGAGGCGGTGGGCGAGCAGCTCACCTGCATCCTCGTCGACCACGGTCTGATGCGCAAGAACGAGGCGGCCGAGGTCGTGCAGATGTTCCGTGAGCACTACAACGTGCCGCTGGTCCTGGTCGACGCCTCCGATCGCTTCATCGGCGCGCTGGAAAACGAGAGTGACCCCGAAAAGAAGCGCAAGACCATCGGCCGGCTTTTCATCGAGGTATTCGAGGACGAGGCGAAGAAGCTAGGCGGTGCCGACTTCCTCGTCCAGGGAACCCTTTATCCCGACGTGATCGAGAGCGTCTCCTTCACCGGCGGTCCCTCCGTCACCATCAAGTCACACCACAATGTGGGCGGCCTGCCCGAGCGCATGAACATGAGCCTCGTCGAGCCTCTGCGCGAGCTCTTCAAGGACGAGGTACGCGTACTCGGCAAGGAGCTCGGCCTGCCCGACCACTTCATCGGCCGCCATCCTTTCCCCGGCCCCGGCCTTGCCATCCGCTGCCCGGGCGGGGTGACGCGCGAGAAACTCGAAATCCTGCGCTCGGCCGACGCCATCTATCTCGATGAGATCCGCAAGGCCGGCCTCTATGACGCCATCTGGCAGGCCTTCGCCGTGCTCCTTCCCGTCCAGACGGTGGGCGTCATGGGCGACGGCCGCACCTACGAATATGTCTGCGCGCTGCGCGCCGTCACCTCGGTCGACGGCATGACCGCCGACTTTTACCATTTCGACATGGATTTCCTCGGCCGCGCCGCCACCCGCATCATCAACGAGGTCAAAGGCATCAATCGTGTCGTCTACGACGTGACGTCGAAGCCGCCGGGAACGATCGAGTGGGAGTGATTCAGGTGATACCGGAAGTATCCGGCGGCGCGCCAGAATACGACCTATCAACGATAGAGTGGGCGAGCGGGTAAATGGCGACGATAGCGTAGTTTCGGCGGCGGTTTTCGCTGCCGTCCTGTTGCCGTTCCCATCGGTATCGTATTCCCGCAGAGTTGGCGTTCTCCATCCCTGACACGCAGATCCCATCCGCTGCCCACTTTCGGGATGATGTCAAGCCGCTTCAAAGGGCGGGAGTGCTCCAGCGAAGAGTAGCGTAAACAAAGGCGCGTCTGCTTCGCGCCGATCTCGGACATCCGAGCTGTCCCGGGCGGTCCACCAAGAGTAGGCGGCGCTGTCGCCGAAACCACGGGTGAGTGGACTTGCTCCGATTAAAGGGTTGTGTTGCCCTGATGCCCATGAGGGGGTCGTCAGTTGAACAGTCTTCTCAGATCGAGAAGCTCATACGCACTATGATCACCTTAGTGCACTTCGGAGCGTGGCGCCCAACCCGTCGACCAGGACAACACAGAACAGGATCGCAAGGAGAATCGCCGAGACCTGATCGTAGGCCAACAGACGCAGCGCCGCCATCAGTTCGAAGCCGATCCCACCAGCGCCGACGATACCCAGCACGGCCGAGGCGCGGAAATGATATTCCCAGCGATAGATCGTGATGTCGGCGAGTTGCGGGAGCACCTGCGGCAGAACGGCATGCAGGATGACGCCCATCGGCCCGCATCCGGCCGCCCGGGCCGCCTCGATCGGTTTCGGGTCCACGTGTTCGATGGCCTCGGCGTAGAACTTGCCGACCATGCCGACTGAGTGAAGCCCCAGCGCAAGCACCCCGGGAAGTGCTCCGAAGCCGACAGCGGCGACGAAAAGCACGCCCATGATGATTTCCGGCACGGATCTGAGGAAGGAAAGGACCAATCGCGCGCCCTGGTAGATTACCGCATTCGGGGCGGTGTTCGGCGCCGCCAGCAGAGCGAGTGGAAGCGAGAACACCACCGCAAAGGCGGTTCCAGCGATCGACATGGCAAGGGTATCGATCAGCGGGCGCATCCAGCTCTGCCAGCGGGAGAAATCCGGTGGCACCATCTCGTCGAAAAGCTGGGCGATCGCCGGACCGCCATCCCGCAGGCGTGCGAGGTCGAAGAAACCGGTGATCCAAAGCGCGCCGATGCACACGGTAACGATCAAAGCGGCCAGCGCGGCCGCCCAGCGGGCGGCGCGGCGCTCTTCGGAAAGGATGCCGGCGTAGATCTCTTCCGTCGACATGGCTCAGTTCGCCTTTGCCAGATTGATCTCGAGAATTTCTGCCATCTCGCGCAGCACGTCATAAGCAGCGTCATCGGTCGGATCGAGCCGCTCCACCCGAAACAGTTCGAGAATCTCGGGATTGTCGATATCCAGGAAGGCCGACCTGATCGCCTCCTTCAACTCCGGGACGAGGTAGCCTTGCATGGTGAGGGGATAGTTCGGCAGCGGATCGCTGTAGCCGAGCACGCGAATTTTGGAAGCATCGACCTTGCCCCGCTCGACCAGAACCTCGTAGATCGATTCCGACAGGCCGCCGGCAGGCACCTGGCCAGCAGCCACTGCCCGCGCTACGGCGTCGTGCTTGCCCAAATGCACAACCTTGTAGTCTGAATCGCCCTTGAGCCCAGCCCTGGCCAGCACCGTGCGCGGCGCCAGGTGGCTCGAAGTCGACGCCTGATCGCCAAATGCAAAGGGCTTGCCGCGGATATCCTCGTAGCCCTTTATCGGACCCTCGGCATTCGCGATCAGGATTGAGCGGTAGGTCGGTGAACCATCGACCACGCCCACGCCGAAGGGCTCGATTTCGGGCGCACGCGACTTGGCCAAGACGTAGGAGAGCGGGCCAAAATACCCGACCTCGATACGCCCGAAACGCATAGCTTCGATCATGGAAGAATAGTCGGTCGTCACGAGGATTTCGACGTCCCTGCCCAGGCGCTCAGCGAGAAACTCCTTCAAGGGCTGCGCGTTCTGGATGATGGTTGCAGCGTTCTCGTCAGGCAGGAGCGCCACGCGCAGGGTCTGCGGGTCGGTGCGGTCCGACGCCGCGGCAGGCAGAGCGGTGGCGAAGCTCGAGGCAACGAGAGCGGCGAGGACGTGGCGTCGGGTAGGTAGCATGGCGATCTCCTGATCGAACGGTTTGAATGGTTATGCGGCGGCCGCGGGCAAGTCCGCAGGCAAGCGGCCATAGATTGCGTCGAGCGCATGAGGTGTGAGCGTTTTCGGGCTCCCGCGAAACACGACGCGTCCGGCGGAAAGCCCGATGATCTCGTCCGCAAAGCGACGGGCGAATTCCACTTGGTGCAGGCTCACCACGGCGGTGATCCCGTCCTCGCTGCAAATTCTGTGCAGATCCGAGAGCACGCGCTCCGCAGTGGCAGGGTCGAGGCTTGCCACGGGTTCGTCGGCAAGTATCAGGCTGGGCTCCTGCGTCATCGCACGCGCGATGCCGACGCGTTGCTGCTGCCCGCCGGACAGTTGGTCGGCCCGATCGAGCGCCCGATCGAGAAGGCCGACACGATCCAGTGCCTCCAGCGCCACAAGCCGGTCGGATCGCGGCAGTGGCAACAGCGTCCGCAAGACCGCATGCCGCGATAGCCGGGCCGTCAGCACATTGGCCAGGGCCGTCATCCGTCCGATCAGATGATGATGCTGAAAAACCATGCCGGTGGTGCGCCGATGCGCGCGCAGGCGTGCCCGGGACGAAAAGATCGAGCCCGCATCGCCGCACAGAACATCACCGTGCGTTGGGCGCACCAATCCGTTGAGGCAACGCAGGAGGCTGGACTTTCCTGCACCGGAAGGACCCAGCAGCACGAGGAATCGACCTGCAGCCACCTCGAGATCGGTGTCATGCAATGCCGTCACCCCATTCGGATAACCGAGCGACAGACTTTCGACGCGAATCATTTGCTTCTCCTGTGCCGGCAAAGGATGGCAAGCTCAACGGCGGACCACCCCCGGAGAGTCAGAATTGCTATTTGATTTCTATTTCCAATTATAAAGACTTATCGATTGATGTCTTCCTAGCAGCGCAAGATGACGCCTGTATGAACGGCATCTGGAAAAGCTCTGCCTAAAAAAGAACGTCTCTTCTGAGGATTGGCCCGCATTTGATTTCCATATTGATTGGATTACACGATTGATATACGACGATGATTATCATCGCGAAGTGTGTGGGGCGGTTGGCCTCGTAGCTGACCGGCTGGCCTGCCGAACATTCGAGGAGACATCGAACGTGGCACGCAAGACCATCGTCACCAACTGGATACATCGGGAGGTGCTCGACCGGCTCGAGACGAGAGGCGCGGTGGAAGCCAACCAGGCGCGCCAGCCGTGGTCGCGCGAAGAGCTTCTGGCCCGGGCGCGAGACGCCGACGCGATGGTCGCTTTCATGACCGATCACGTCGATGAAGAATTCCTCGAGCAATGCCCGGACCTCAAGGTCATCGCCTGTGCCTTGAAGGGGGCCGACAATTTCGACCTGGCGGCGTGTCGGCGGCGTGGCGTGGCCGTCAGCATCGTCCCGGACCTGCTGACCGCGCCGACGGCGGAGCTCACCATCGGCCTCATGATCGCCCTCGGCCGCAACATCGTGGAAGGCGACCGTCTTGTTCGTGGCGGCTCCTTCACGGGCTGGCGGCCGATCCTCTACGGCACTGGCCTGGACGGCGCCACCGTCGGGATCATCGGTATGGGCGCCGTCGGCCAGGCGATCGCGTATCGGCTGCGCGCCTTCCGGTGCCGGCTCCTCTACTGCGATGCGCGTCCGCTTTCGCCAGGAAAGGAGGATGCGCTCTGCCTGGTACGACGAGACCTGTCACCGCTCCTGCGGGAGTGCGACTATGTGGTCCTGGCGCTGCCACTCGTTCCCGACTCGCTCCATCTGATCGATGCGGCTGCACTGGCGGCAATGAAACCCGGCGCAATGCTCGTCAATCCGGCCCGCGGCTCCCTCGTCAACGAAGCGGCCGTCGCCGATGCGCTCGAGGCCGGCACTCTCGGTGGCTACGCGGCTGACGTTTTCGAAATGGAGGACTGGGCGCGGCCGGACCGTCGCTGCGAAGTCGAGCCTCGGCTGCGCGCCCATCCCCGCACCGTGCTGACGCCCCACCTGGGCTCGGCCGTCGACAGCGTGCGCTGCGACATCGCACTCGCCGCCGCCGACGACATCTTGCGCTTCCTCGATGGCGGGCGGATGCACGGAACGATCCTCGATCCGCACAAATCCATGGAGAGAACCGCCTGATGCTCAACTTGACGCATGTCCAAGCGTTCCTCGCCATCGTGGATTCAGGCGGCTTCCATGAAGCGGCCCGCCGCCTCGGCGCTTCCCAGCCGACGGTGAGCCAGCAGTTGCGCAAGCTCGAGGAGAGCCTCGGCGTGACACTCGTTCATCGTGCCCATCGCAACGCTTCCCCAACGGCGCGGGGGGCGGCCTTCCTCCCGTTCGCCCGGCGCCTCATCGAGGGCGCGGAACGCTCGATTCAGGCGGTTCATCGCCATCCCCTCGCTGTCGGGGCTGCCTCCAATCCGGGCATTTACCTGCTGCCGCCCTATATCCGCCGTTTTGAACAGGAGGATCCCAAAGCGCTTCCCGTGCGGCTGCGCATCGGCACCAACCCCGAAACGATCGCGCGGCTCGAGAGCGGAGAAATCGATGTCGCCGTGACGGAGTGGTGGGAGCCCCGTTCGGGCTGCGAGGTCGTACCCTGGCGGCGCGATCCGATGGTGGTGATTGTGGCGCCCGACCACCGCTGGAGCCGAAGACGCTCAATCTCTGCGGAAGAATTCGTCACCGAACCTGTATTGGGAGGCGAGCCCGGTACGGGTACGGGACGATTGTTGCGCTCGGAGTTGAGAAGTCTGGTGGATCGAATGAATGTGACGCAGCAGCTCGGCAGCACGGAGGCCGTGAAACGGGCGGTCGCCGCGGGCCTTGGCATCTCCATCGTACTTGCAAGTGCCGTTCGCGACGAAGTCGCATCGGGTAGCCTCGTCGCCCTCACTCTCGAAGGAGTCTCGATGGAGCGCCAGCTCTTCGTCATCACCCCCGCCGATGCGCCGCCGACAGCGATGTCGCGCCGTTTCACGGCTACCCTGATGCAACTGGCCTCGTGAAACCGGTGATGAGGCGGAGCACAGGGCGAGCCTGCCGGTACGATCTGGTAATCTCCACCGCCCTCTATGGCGCAGCCGTCATGATCCTCGTCAGACGCATCGCGTGCCGAGCACGATCAGTTTCGGCACGGACCCGAAGAAGCTCTTTCAACGAACTTCGGGATTTTCATGAAGTAGCGGCATTGCAGCCATTTTGATGCCAGATCACTTTAAGAAACTGCATAATTCATTTAGCGTGTCTTCATAAGCAGCCGGAAAACTGCCAAATGCGGGATATAAATCTCAAGGCCACCGAAGAGGGGGGTACTCAACCGAAGCGTAAACCGGTACACGAACGGGAGCCCCTGCAGGACCGAGGTGATCCCATGGAACCGATCTGCAAAAAGCGGTATGGCAACCGGATCCTGAGTGGCGCCGATCAGGTCTCAGCTTGAGGCCGTTTCCATACGGGGTATCATGTACGCGCGCAAACGTGGCCGGTGTTCACCAGCAATGCGGATTGCGGTGGCGTGCAGCCGGTGCGCCCCTCGACATCTTCTTTCGACAGTGATTGGCGGGCACGAGTGGCGATCGGGCGGGACGACGCGCGTGCCCGTGCGGCCGGACGGCTTGTCGCCCGGCGGCGGATGGGTAGGTTTGGGTTGTCTGGATGCCGCCCTGGACTCTGGACGCTCCAGCTTCCAATGTGCAAAACTGGTCCGACCAGAAATGTTTGATGCGGCCGCTTGCGAGGGAGGAACCGGTGAATATCGACGCGTCTCAAACGACCCGCACCATGGCCCCGTTTGATACGGGCCGCCTCGACGCGCTGATGGAGGAGGCCGGCATCGATGTGCTCCTCGCCACTTCCAAGCACAACACGCAGTATCTGCTCGGCGGCTACAGGTTCATCTTCTTTTCAACGATGGATGCGATCGGGCACAGCCGCTACCTGCCCGTCGTCATCTATGAAAAGGGACACGCCGAAAACTCCGCTTATGTGGCCAACCGGATGGAGGGCGGCGAGCACCAGAACCATCCGTTCTGGACCCCCGCCTTTCATGCTGCGGCCTGGGGGACGCTGGATGCCGCCGAATACGCGGTGGAGCATCTGAGGAAGATCGGGAAGGGGGCGGCACGCATCGGCATCGAGCCGTCTTTCCTGCCGCTGGACGCCTACAGGCTGTTCAGCGAGCGGCTAGAGGGCGCGACTTTCGTGGACGCGACCGGCGTGCTCGAGCGGTTGCGTGCCGTGAAGAAACCGGAGGAGCTGGAGAAGCTGCGCAAGGCCTCCGAGCTCGTCACCAACGCCATGATGGCGACAATCGGGTGGGCGCGTGCAGGAACGACAAAAACCGAGATCATCGAAAGGCTGCGGCAGGAGGAGACGAACCGCGGCCTGCAGTTCGAATATTGTCTTCTCACCCTGGGACCGAGCCACAACCGGGCAGCGTCGGACCAGGCCTGGCGGGAGGGCGATGTGCTCTCCATCGATTCCGGCGGAAACTATCGCGGCTATATCGGTGATCTGTGCCGCATGGGCGTGCTGGGGCATCTCGACGCCGAACTGGAGGATTTGCTTGGCGAGGTGGAGCAGATCCAGCAGGCGGCTTTCTCGAAGGTTCGCGCAGGGGCGCGCGGCGGCGACGTGATCGCCCGTGCGCAGAGCGTGCTCAAGGCCTCCAAGGTTGCCGAATTTACCGATTTCTTCGCCCACGGCATGGGCCTGATCACCCATGAGGTGCCGTTTCTGATGACCAATCATCCGGTCACCTATGAAGGCGTAGACGCTGCACGTCCTCTGGAGGCCGGCATGGTCGTCTCGGTGGAGACGACCATGCTTCACCCTTCCCGCGGCTTCATCAAGCTCGAGGACACGCTGGCGGTCACAAACGACGGCTATGAGATGTTCGGCGAGCGTGGCAGGGGTTGGAACCGGGGCGCGACGGCATAGGAACGGACAGCCAGCCGAAAGGCCTCGTCTGCCTGCGTGCGTGGCCGCCGATGGCTCGCAGCGTTACGCCCCGCCAGCCTTCAACAGGCGGAAGTCGGGAAGATCCCGAAGCGCCTGTTCCGGACCGGCCGGTGAATAGACGACGAAGAGCTGCATCGGGCCGTCGCCGGTGTTGAGCGTCGAGTGATAGCGGCTTTCGGGGACATAGACGGTGCAGCCCGGCCCCACTTCGCGCGTGACGGGATTGCCGCTCTCGTCCTCGACCATCTGTTCGCCATTGCCCGAAATCACGAAGATGATCTCTTCGGCGCCCGGATGGTTGTGGCGCGCATGCCCTTCTCCCGGGTTGACGTCCACGACACCACCGGAAAACCGCCTGGCACCATTGACCTCCGGCCCGACCGTCAGCGCCAGTCTGCCCCAGTCGAAGCCGAAAGCATCCACCTCGCCGGGATAGTTGAAGAATTGCCGCCTGCTTTTGCTCATCTCGTTTTCCTCCCTGAAACCTCACGTGCTTTCGCGCAGCAGCAGCGCTTTGAAGCTCGCCGTCTGGTCGCGGATCGCCGCCTCCGCGGGCAGGCGCTCCATCGAGCTCGCACCGTAGAAGCCGTGGATGCCCACGCAGCGTTCGAGGATGTAGCGCGCGTCCTCGGGCATCGAGATCGGCCCTCCATGACAGAGCACGATCACGTCCCCGCGAACGGTCCGGGCCGCCGCCGCGATCGCGTCTATCTCTTCCACGCACTGGTCCAGCGACTTGGCCGAGGAGGCTCCGATCGTGCCGCCGGTGGTCACGCCCATGTGGGCGACCACGATGTCCGCTCCGGCGCGCGTCATTGCGATTGCCTCATCCGCATTGAAGACATATGGCGTCGTCAGGAGGTCGAGCCGGTGCGCGGCGGCGATCATGTCGACCTCCAGCGCGTAGGACATGCCCGTCTCCTCGAAGCTGCGGCGCATCGTCCCGTCGAAAAGTCCGATCGTCGGGAAATTCTGCACGCCGGAGAAGCCCATCGCCTTCAGTTCGGAAAGGAACTGCGGCATCAGCACGAAGGGGTCCGTTCCGTTGACGCCCGCAAGCACCGGCGTTCTTTCGACCACCGGCAGAACCTCCGCCGCCATCTCCTTCACGATCGCGTTGGCATTTCCGTAGGCGAGCAAGCCGGCGGCGGAACCCCGTCCCGCCATGCGATAGCGGCCCGAATTGTAGATGATGATGAGGTCGATCCCGCCCGCTTCCTCAGCCTTGGCGGAAAGGCCTGTTCCGGCCCCTCCGCCGACGATAGGCTTGCCCTCGTCGATCATCTTGCGGAACGTCTCGAGGACTTGGCTACGTGAAATTGCGGGCATCTTGCCTCTCAGTTGTGATGGATTTCGAGAAAAGTCGCGGCCGCAGCCTCGGCAAAGGCGGGATCGTTGATGTGCAGCGGCAGGGGCACGATCCTGCGCCTTTCGGTCTGCCGGACCGTCGCTTCGATCGCCATGAACAATGCCGCGTCGGCCTCCGGATCGAAGAAGGCGCCCCCTTCGATATCGAGCGCGGAAACGCCCTTTTCGGGGATCAGGAACCGGACCTCTCCCTCGCACGCGTTCAGCTTGTTGCCGATCCACTCGCCTATGGCCCGGCACTCCTCGCGCGTCGTGCGCATCAGCGTGACATTCGGGTTGTGCTCGTAGAAATTACGCGTGCGGTGATGCGGCGGAACGGTCTCCGGCGCCCAGAAATTCACCATGTCGAGCGCGCCGACGGAGCCAACATAGGGAAGGCGCGTGCGGGCGACGGCGCCGAAACGATCCTCGGTGGCCGGAAGGACACCGCCGAAGAGCAGGTCGCACACCTCGGTGGTCGTGATGTCGATGAAACCGGCCAGCATGCCGCTGTCGGCCAGTTTCTCCATCGTACGACCGCCTGTGCCCGTGGCGTGGAAGACCATGCAGTCGTAGTCGTCCCGCAGGCGCTCTGCGATCGCGGTGACGCAGGGGGTCGTCACGCCGAACATGGTAAGACCGATCGCCGGCCTGGTCTCCCTGCGATCGGCAGGATGCGCGGCCATTCCCGCGATCGCCTCCGCGGCATTGTGCAGGATGACGCGGCTGAGGCCGTTCAGCCCCGCGATGTCGGTGACCGCGGGCATCATGACAATGTCGGAGATGTCGACATAAGGCGACACGTCCCCGGAAGCGAGCGTCGAGACCATCAGCTTCGGGACGCCGTAAGGCAGCATGCGCATCCCGGCCGTAATGATCGAGGTACCGCCGCCCCCGCCGAGGCCGACGACCGCACCGATATCTTCTCGTGAAACGATGAAGCGGCTGAAGGCCGTAGCCATTGCCGCGATGGCAGTTCCGCGATCGTCCAGACCGAGAACCGCCGTCGCGCCGTCTGGATGAAAGGCCGCCACCTCTGCGGCCGGAATATCCATTTCGGACGTGGACGGACGCGTGCCCACGTCGACCCGGACCACGGGCAGCCCGCGAGCCTCGACCAGAGCGGCGAGAAAAGCCAGTTCCTCCCCTTTCGTGTCAGCCGTGCCGACGACATAGACCCGTTTCAAGCAACCTTCCTCGGTGATCGTTCTTCTCTTCCGCCCTTCCCGGCGGCGACAGCTTCTGCCGGCTGTTGCAAATTTTTGAGACGCGAGTATCATAATGATATGGATATCTCACGTCAATCAACCGAGTTGCCGGAGGAAAACGAACGCGGCCCGCGGGCGAGGACCCGTCGGCTCATGCTCAAGACGGCAATCCGGCTCATGCAGGCGGGTCTTACGCCGTCGGTCAGCGACGTCGCCGAAGCGGCGGGGGTGTCCCGGGCGACCGCATACCGCTACTTCCCCAGCCAGGCGGCTCTGGTCGATGCCGTGGTGGACGAGGCTTTGGGACCGATCTTGAAGTGGAAGGACCGGTCGCCTGATGCCGGGGAACGGATCGAGAGTTTGTTTCGCACCTCGTTGCCGCGGCTCGATGAGTTCGAGGCGACCTTCAAGGCCGCGTTGAAGCTTTCGCTGGACCAGTGGGCGCAGCGGAAATCGGGCGCACCGGAGGGCGAACCGCAGTTCATGCGCGGCCACCGCGTGGAACTCCTGCGCAATGCGCTGGAGCCGCTGCGCGTACAGTTGCCGGCAGAAGAATTCGACCGGCTCACTCAGGCACTGTCGCTGATCTTCGGCATCGAGGCCTTGGTGGTGCTCAAGGACATCTGGGGCCTCGACAGCAAGGAATCCGAGAAGGTGGCGACCTGGGCTGCACTGGAACTGGTGCGGGCGACAATGCGCCACAAGAACAAGGAGGGCTAGAAACATAGGTCAATCTGGTTAGACCAGATAGGGCCATCTGCTTGTTCACCTTGCCGCACAACTTGCCCACGGGGCGTGCGTCGGGATCGCCTGAACGGACACCGAAAGGCGTGGGCTTTGGAGCAGGTGCTTCGGCTAAATGGAAGTAGTCTGGCGCGACAAGTCGCTTGACTGTGGTTGCAATTTGGTACTACCAGATTCATGGGAGAAGGAAGGAAAAATCGTCTCGCGGAGAGCTGGCGAACAGGTGAGGAGGCCTGTCCGCACAAGGACATAAGTGGGGCGATCAGCAGCGGTTCAGGCGCAAGAATGGGAGGAACATCATGCGCAATGGAATGAAGAGCCTATTTGCGGGCATATCGCTGCTTGCTTTCGGGGCATCAGCAAGCGCGCAGGAACTGACGATCTTCTGGGCCGAGTGGGATCCGGCGAACTATCTGCAGGAACTCGTCAATGAATACGAAGCCGAGACGGGGGTAATGGTCACGGTCGAGACGACGCCTTGGCAGGACTTCCAGACGAAGGCCTTCACCGAGTTCAATGCGAGGGGCTCCGCCTATGACATGGTCGTCGGCGACTCCCAGTGGCTCGGCGCTGCTTCCGAGGCGGGGCACTATGTGGACCTCACGGACTTCTTCAACGAGCACAACTTGAACGAGGTGATGGCACCGGCGACGGTGAAGTACTACGCCGAATATCCGGCGAATTCCGGTAAGTACTGGGCCATTCCGGCCGAGGGGGACGCGGTCGGCTGGGCCTACCGCAAGGACTGGTTCGAGGATCCCAAGGAGATGGAGGCGTTCAAGGCCAAATACGGCTACGATCTCGCGCCGCCGACAACCTGGGCTCAGATGCGCGACATTGCGGAGTTCTTCCACCGTCCGGACGAAAACCGCTACGGCATCGCCATCTACACCGACAACTCCTATGACGGCCTGGTGATGGGCGTCGAAAACGCCATCTTCTCCTATGGCGGCGAGTTGGGCAATTACGAGACCTATGAGGTCGACGGCATCATCAACTCCGATGAGAACGTCAAGGCGCTCGAGATGTATCGCGAGCTCTACGACTATACGCCGCCGGGCTGGGCCAAGACCTTCTTCGTGGAGAACAACCAGGCCATCACCGAAAACCTGGCCGCGATGAGCATGAACTACTTTGCCTTCTTCCCGGCACTCGTGAATGAGGCGTCAAACCCGAATGCCGAGGTGACCGGTTTCTTCGCCAATCCGGAAGGTCCGGACGGCGACCAGTTCGCCGCGCTTGGCGGGCAGGGAATTTCGATCGTCTCCTATTCCGAGAACAAGGAAGAGGCGATGAAATTCCTGGAATGGTTCATCCAGGACGACGTCCAGAAGCGCTGGGCCGAACTCGGCGGCTACACCGCGCACGCCAAAACGCTGGAATCGGAAGAGTTCCGCAATGCGACCCCTTATAACGAAGCCTTCTATCAGACCATGTTCAAGGTGAAGGACTTCTGGGCCACGCCGGAATATGCCGAGCTTCTGATCCAGATGAACCAGCGCATCTACCCCTACATCGTGGGTGGGGAAGGTTCGGCCAAGGAAGCGCTCGACGCACTGGCGGCAGACTGGAAGGCGACTTTCGAGAAGTACAATCGCTACGATTGATGCAGATTGGCGAAGGGGGCTTCGGTCCCCTTCGTGACCGATTCATCGGGCCGCTCGCGCGGCATGCTCTCGGAGGAGGAGAGTTTTGGCGACCGAAGTCATGACACGGCTGGATCCGCAGTCGCGTGCGGCCGCGCGCGGCTGGAGCGACTTGACGATCCGGAACCTTTTCATAATCCCGACAATCCTTTTCCTGATCATCTTCAATATCTTCCCGCTGCTGTACTCGCTCGGATACTCCTTCACGGATTTCCGCGCCTCCACCAATGCGCCAGCGAATTTCGTTGGTCTGGCGAACTACCGCACACTGCTGAACGATCCCTATATTTGGACCAACTTCGCGATCACCGCGAAATACGTGATTGTCTCCGTGACGGGGCAAGTGCTGGTCGGGTTCGGCGTCGCGATGCTGCTCAACCGGGCGATTCCTTTCAAGGGCCTCCTGACGACGCTGCTGCTCTTGCCGATGATGCTGTCCATGGCGGTCGTCGGCCTGTTCTGGAAGCTGCTTTACGACCCGTCCTTCGGCATCATCAACTATGCGCTGGGTCTCGGCCGCTTCGAATGGCTGTCCAATCCGGACATGGCGCTATATGCCGTCGCGATCACCGACATCTGGATGTGGTCGCCGTTCGTCATGCTGCTGTCGCTGGCCGGCCTTTCGGCGGTGCCCAAGCATCTTTATGAAGCCGCGGCGATCGACCGGGCCGGCCCGTTCTACACCTTCTTCCGGATCACGCTGCCATTGGTGGCGCCGATCCTGATGATCGCGATCATCTTCCGCACCATGGAAGCGTTCAAGACTTTCGATCTGGCCTACATCCTGACCAGCCAGCCGACCACGGAACTCATATCGATCCGGCTCTACAAGATGGCTTTCCAGGAGTGGCAGACCGGCATGTCCTCCGCACTCGCCTACATCATGCTGATCATGGTGGTCGCCATCACCAACATCTACGTCAAGTACCTGAACAAGGTGAAGGAGCGCTGAGGTGGCGGCAGTCAAAACAACCTCCGAAGTCGCGCTCAACAGGCTGGCGATCGTCGCCGTCCTGATCGTGACGATCATCTTCCTGGCGCCGATCTACTGGATCGCCTCGACGGCTTTCAAGCCGCGCAACCTGGCAACCACCATTCCGCCGACGGTCCTGTTCGAGCCGGAAATCGCGCCCTTCGTGAAGCTGATGGTGCGCCGCTCACAGCTTCGCGAGCCTCCGACAGCCGAAGAATACGCGGCCGCGCCCTGGTGGGAGCAGATCGTGCTCGACGATGGGGAGAAGATCGTCCGGTCCGGCCGCGGCGAAGTGCAACTGTCGGCCTATCCGGACCGCTTCATGAATTCGCTCATCATCGCGATTTCCTCGACGGTCCTTGCGGTCGGCATGGGCACACTCACGGCCTACGGTTTTTCGCGCTTCAAGGTGGCCGGTGAGCAGGACTGGTTGTTCTTCATTCTGTCGACGCGAATGCTGCCGCCGGTGGTCGTGGCGATACCGATGTTCCTGATGTACCGCTGGTTTGGGCTCAACGATACCCACATCGGGCTGATCATTCTCTATACCGCCTTCAATCTTTCCTTCTCGGTCTGGCTCATGAAAGGCTTCATCGACGAGATCCCGAAGGAATACGAGGAGGCGGCGCTCGTCGACGGCTACACGCGGCTCCAGGCCTTCTTCAAGGTCGTGCTGCCCGAAGCCGTCACCGGCATCGCGGCGACGGCCGTCTTCTGCTTCATCATCGCGTGGAACGAGTACGCCTTTGCACTGATCATGACGAACCGGCGTGCGCAGACCGCGCCGCCTTTCATCCCCAGCCAGGTCGGTTCCGGCCTGCCGGACTGGACCGTCATTGCAGCGGGCACATTCCTGTTCCTGCTTCCGGTCGCGATCTTCACCTTCCTTCTGCGCAATCACCTCCTGCGCGGCATGTCCTTCGGAGCGATCCGCAAATGACTTTCCGAGAGATGAACCGGCGATATCTCGAACCAGGCTCGATGTGGCTGATGATCTTTGGAATCGTGGCGCTCTGCCAGCCCTGGATATTCTTCCTGCACCGCTATGGCGTGACGATCATACTGATCGGCCTTGTGGGATTCATCATCACCTCGCATATCGGACCGGGCTCCGTGGGAACCGAGGAGGACGTCTCCGACGATGTGTTCGACGTCTCCGACCACCGCGAGGGCAAGGCATGACGGAAATTGAGCTTCGGGGTGTCCAGAAGTGGTTCGGTAACCTTCAGGTCATCAAGGACTTCAACCTGTCGATCGCCGGCAGCGAGTTCATCGTGATGCTCGGTCAGTCCGGCTGCGGCAAGACGACGACGCTGCGCGCCATCGCCGGACTCGAGACGATCGACGAGGGTGATATCCTGATCGACGGCAAGCCGGTCCAGCATCTGAAATGCTCCGATCGCGACATCGCGATGGTGTTCCAGTCCTTCTCGCTTTATCCGCACATGACGGTGTACGAGAACATTGCCTTCCCGCTTCGCGCTACGCGTACGAGCAGGGGCGCCATCGACGAGACCGTTCGCGAGATCGCGAAGGTGCTGCGCATCGCGCACCTGCTCGACCGCAAGCCGTCGGCGCTCTCGGGTGGCGACATGCAGCGCGTCGCCATCGGCCGCGCGCTGGTGCGCCAGCCGAAGGCCATGCTGATGGACGAGCCGATCGGTGCACTCGACGCCAAGCTGCGCGAGGAGATGCGCGCTGAGATCAAGCGCCTGCACATCAAGCAGGGATCGACCACCATTTATGTCACGCACGACCAGGTGGAGGCGATGAGCCTCGCGGACCGGATCGTCATCATGCACGAAGGTGTGCTTCAGCAAGTCGGCACCCCGGAGGAAGTCTATGCCCGCCCGCAGAATCTCTTCGTGGCGCAGTTCGTGGGCAGTCCGGTGATGAACGTCATGCCCGCGCGCGTGAGTGAGGAAGCCGGTTCGGCGCGTGTCACGGTCGATGATGCGGCTGAGGGCTTCCAGTTCCCGCGTGAACTGCTGATGAAGCTGAACGGGCATGCGCCCGGGGACACTCTTGCGCTCGGCGTCCGGCCGGAGGGGATCCTTGTCTCCCATGAGCCGCGCGAGGGCTACCTGCCGGTCGAAGCGCAGATCATAGAGCCGCTCGGCTCTCACGACATTGTAGACCTCAAGGTGGGCGGGGGCATGTTGCGTGCGCGTACGCCGGCGGGCTTCGTGCCGAGGGCGGGAGAGCAGGTGCATGCACGCATCGATCCCGTGCAGGCGCACTTCTTCGATACCAGGGACGGCAAGTCGCTTGGAGTGAGGCTGTAGGCGATGGCACATATCGAACTGAGAGACATCACCAAGACCTTTGGCGCCAACACCGCGCTTCGAGGGCTCGACCTCGAAGTCGCCGATGGCCAGTTCTTCGTGCTGCTCGGCGAAACGGGGGCCGGTAAGACCACCACGCTGCGCATCGTGGCCGGGCTGGAGAAGCCGACTGAAGGAACGGTGCTGATCGACGGGGTCGATGTCGGTGATTGGGGCCCGGCCGAGCGCGATGTCGCGCTCGTGCTCCAGCAATATTCGCTCTACCCGCGCTACACGGTGCGCGAGAATCTCGAATTCCCGTTGAAGTCCAAGATCCGCCACGTCGAGCCCTCCGAGATTAAGGTGCGCGTGGAGCAAGTGGCGAAAACCTTGCGCATCGATCACCTGCTCGACCGTAAGACGGATCGCCTTTCCGGCGGAGAGATGCAGCGCGTTTCCATCGGACGGGCGATCGTGCGCAAGCCGCGCGTCTTTCTCATGGACGAGCCGTTGTCGGCGCTCGATGCCAAGCTGCGCGAGGCGCTGCGTACGGAGCTCAAGAATCTCCAGATGCATCTTGGCGCAACATTTCTGTTCGTCACGCACGACCAGATCGAGGCCATGTCCATGGGCGACCGGATCGGCGTGCTCGACCGTGGCCGCCTCGTTCAGGTCGGCGCCCCCTCGGAAATCTACTCCCGCCCAAGGAATACTTTCGTTGCACGTTCGGTCGGCTCGCCGCCGATGAATCTCATCCATGGTGCAATCAGCGGCGGAAATGCCGTGGCGGAGGCCGGTTTCAGCCTACCGATCGCAACGCCCAGAGACGACATGGAAGGGCGTGACCTGATCTTCGGGATCAGGCCCGAGGACATGTTCCTCGAAAGCGGTGCCCCGGCGCAGGCAAGGGTACACGACGTCGAAAATTATGGTGTCGAGAAGATCGTCACTTTGCGTGCCGGCGACAGTATGATCCGGCTGACGACACCGGCGCATCAGAGCTTTCGGATCGACGAGGCGGTGCAGTTTTCCTGTAACCCGGGCAAGATCATCCTTTTCGACAGGGGGACGGGCCGGAGCCTCGCCTATCCAGGTTGAGGCAAAGAAACGTTGCCGGGCCTGGCAAGCCGGAGGGGCTCCACCCTGCGAAATTGCTGATCTCAGCCACCTGCAGGAAATCTCAGGCGGTAGCGGGCTTCCACCTGCGGATTGCAGAAATTCCTGGGAAGTTCTCCGGACAGAACCCGCACCGCCTCTTCGGCAGCTCCAGTGCCCATTCTCATCATGGAATCCTCGGTAATTCCGGCCATGTGGGGCGTGAGGATCACGTTGTCGAGCGCAAGCAGTGGATGGTCCACCGGCAGTGGCTGGGTCGAGAACACGTCGAGCGCAGCACCCGCGATCGATCCCTGCTGCAGGGCCGTCACGAGGGCTGCCTCGTCGACGACAGGACCGCGCGAGACGTTAATCAGCAGGGCCCCGGTCCTCATCCGCCCGATGCGCTCGCGGTTGATGAACCCTCTGGTCTCAGCTGTCAGCGGACAGCACAGCACGATCACGTCTGATCGGGCGACCAGCGTATCGAGATCGACCCGCAGGACTCCCTCGGGGAGCGCGGCGGAACTGCGGGTTGCCGTGATGACATTCAGCCCGAAACCCGAACTGGCGGCTTTGAACACGGCCCGTCCGACCGCGCCCATGCCGACGATGCCCATGGTCCGGCCGGCGAGGTCATGTCCCAGATCCGCATGGGCCCGCGCCGCCGTCCAGCCTGCCTGTCGCAGATCGCGGTCGACCATACGGAACCGCCGCTGCAGCGCCAGGGTGACCATCATCACGTGCTCGGCCACCGTCCGGGCATTGACGGCCGGCACGTTTGCCACGAGGACGCCCGCCTCGGTCGCAGCCTCGACCGGGATCATGTCGAGCCCCGCTCCGTGCCTGATTGCCGCGCGCAGCCGCGGCGGATCGTCGAACAGCGCCGTGGGCAGGGGAGCCCTGACGATGATCACATCGGCCTCGCGGCCTTCGCGCTGCAGGGTCTCCTGATCGGGTGCGCTCGCAACGACAAACTCGCCGGTCTGCTCAAGAATCCGCACGGCGTGGGGATGAATCTCATGTGTCGAGAAGATGACCGGCACGTCGACTAGCCCTTTCCGACCAGCTTGCTAGGTGCGCGCGTTTGCGGCCTCCATCTGCGGTATATCGCGCTCGTCCGTTTCGGGAGTGCCGATCAGGCCTTTCCAGTAGCTCTCGGCTCCGGTTAGGTGCGCGCTCATGAGCGCCTGCGCCAGATTGCCGTCCCTTCGCAGGAGGGCCTCGAAGATCTGGATGTGCTCGGCGTGGGAACGACGGCTGCGTTCAGGATCACCGAAATAGATCGGCAGGCGCTGTTCGCCCATCATGTAGTAGACGCTGCAGACCTTGTGGAAGACGCTGTTCTTCGTCGCGCGCACGATTTCGAGATGGAAATCACGATCCTCGCGCGCAAGGCCTTCGCCCGCCGCCAGCCTCTCCTCCGAGGTCTTCAGGATCTCCCGCAGCCGCTCGAAGTTCTCGTCCGTCGCTCTTTCGCAGGCGAGCTCGGCTGCCTTGATCTCGTGGATCTTCCTGAGTTCCACCGTCTCATAGATTTGCACTGGATCGAGCGGCACCCCGGCACGCGCAAACAGGGCCATCGCCTCCACGCTCGCCTCGTTCGTCGTCAAATAGATGCCGGACTTGGCGCGACGCTCGACGATACGCATGGCCTCCAGAATTGCCAGCGCTTCCCGGATCTGGCCGCGGCTCACCGAGAAGTGGTCGGCGAGCTCGCGTTCGGAGGGAAGGCGCCCATTGTCCGCTTTGGAGTGCGCGTAGAGATGCGCCGCAAGATCCGGTAGAAGGTTATTTTCCTTCATTTTTCAACTCTTCTGCGCGTAGGTTTCAAGAACCGTTTCCGCGATGGTGAAACCGAGACCTGGGCGGCCCGGGATTTCGATCATGCCGTCCTCCACCCGCACCTCGTCTTCCACGAGGTCGTGGATCATCGGGTTTGCGCCGAGCGAATACTCGATGATGAAGCTTGCCGGCGACGCTGCGCATACATGCAGGCCGGCAAAGAAACAAGGTGCGCCGGCCCACAGATGCGGCGCGAGTCTCAGGTTGAAGGCGCTGGCGATCGCGCCGATGCGCATCGCCTCGGTTATGCCGCCGCAGAAGGCTGGATCGGGCTGGAAGATGTCGGCCGACTTGAGCACCGCGAGGTCGCGGAAGGCGAAACGTGTTGTGTCGGACTCGCCCGCGGCGATCGGCACCAATCCGCTGGCACGAACCTCGGCCATGCCTGCCTTGTCGTCGGCACTCACCGGCTCCTCGAACCAGGCGAGGTCGCAATCGGATACGTGCTGGATAAAGCGTTTTGCCTCGGCGACGGTGTAGGTCCCGTGCGCATCGACCATTAGCTGGACATCCGGGCCGAGCGCGGCGCGGGCGGCCTTCACCCGTGCCGCGGAAATGTGCGGCGCGCCGTCCATAGCGCCGACGCGCATCTTCACCGCCCGGAAGCCGCCATCGGCGACATAGGATTGCAATTGCTCGCCGATCTGGTCGACGGGCGCCCAGCCGCCTGAAGCATAGGCTGGCATCCGGTCCGCCTTGCGTCCACCGAGCAATCGCCACACGGGCTGTCCGAGCGACTTTCCGAGGAGATCCCATAGCGCGATATCGACCGCGCTGATCGCCGCGACCGACAGGCCCCGGCGCGAGAGTTCGGGCATCGCATGTCCCTGGGCGGCGGCGGTCTCGTAGCGCACGCCGTTGTACAGCATCTCCCATATCTGGACGATGTCGGCGGGATCGCGCCCGACGAGCCGGGGCGCGATCTCATGGTTCAGCATGTGAACCAGCGCGGCGTAGGTGCCGGCACTGCCGGCGGCGTTCTTGCCTTCGCCCCAGCCTACCAGCCCGTCATCGGTCTCGATGCGGAGGATCGCAGCGTCGAACGTCTGCAATTGGCCGAAGTCGCTGCGGTGCTGGCGGTTTGGCTCGATCGGTATCCTGACCCACCACGCCCGTGCCGATTTGATCCGCATCTTATGCGCTCATCGGATCAGCGGCAGGATCGTCTCGGCCGTAATGCGCATCTGGTCGGAATAGAACTTCTCCGTGAGCAGGCTGGAGCCGTGATCCTGGATGAACTTCAGCTGCTCGGGCGGGATATCGACGGGGTCGTGCTCCACCATGTCCGGATATTTCGCGGCGGGCGTGCGATCGACCGGTGCGACGAACTCGTTCGTCAGCGCGCCGTCATAGCCGATCTCCTTGAGCGTGCCGATGATCTTTGGCCAGTCGAGATGGCCGAGGCCGGCGGCAAAGCGATTGTTGTCGGCGATGTGGAAATCGAAAAGGCGCCTGCCGGCGAGCCGGATCGCCTCGTAGATGTCCTCTTCCTCGATGTTCAGGTGGAATGCATCGAGGCAAACGCCGCATTCGGGGCTGACGGCCTCGGCCAGGGCCAGCGCCTGCGCGCAGCGGTTGAAGAGATAGGTTTCGAAACGGTTCAGCGGTTCGATGGCGATCCGCACGCCCTTCTTCTGCGCATGGTCAAAACATTCCCGAGTGGCATCGACGACCCACTGCCACTCCTCCTCTTCGGTGGCGTCCGGAACGACTTTGCCCACCGTTGCCGGCACGAGCGTGATGATCTCCCCGTCGAGCTCCGACACCATCGTAATCACGCTCTTTACGTAATCGACGGAACGAGCCCGCTGCCCCTCGTCCTTGGCCGCGAGGTTGCGCTCGCCAAGCGTCAGCGTCACCGCGCCCCAGCAGCGGATGCCGTGTTCCTTCAGCAGCGCGCGCGTCTCCCCCACCTGATACTGACTTGGCTCGCCTGATATCTCGATGGATTCATAACCGAACTGCTTGATACGGCGCAGCGTCGTCTCCAGTGGTTCCGCCCGCATCCAGTTGTGTGTCGAAAGATGCATCCTCCTTGCCTCCTCCTGAAAGCTCCGCGCTTAGCCAGGCGCGATATCTGGTGTGACCAATACAATCTTCTTTCACCTCTATCGCATTCTCAGGCGATCTACAAGATTTGACAACGAGCATGAGTTGCGATGGCCGTTTGCACGATAAAACAATGTGTTATAAAGAACGTTGGAAATGGAAAGGTCGAGTGTCAGAATTCGGGTCCTTGACCCTATAGGATAGTCTGGTATTACCAGATTGCGGACCGCTCCATTCCACGCGAGGGCCGACGAGGGCGGCCAAGGACCGGGGGATTTCGCCGAAAGCCCGACGCGGTCCATCGGGAAGGCTATCGCCACATCCGCCGTGATCTCAACGCATGATATTCGCGGCGAGGGGGCTGGAGATAATCGATTTTGGGTAATTGACGGGAGGAGTAAAACGATGCCGGGCAAGAAGATATTGATGCTGACCGGTGAGTTCACCGAAGAGTACGAGATTTTCGTCTTCCAACAGGCGATGGAGGCGGTCGGCCACACGGTTCATGTGATCTGCCCGGACAAGAACGCCGGCGACGTGATCAAGACCTCGCTACACGATTTCGAGGGGCATCAGACCTATACCGAAAAGCCGGGGCATGACTTCGTCATCAACAAGACCTTCTCAGAGGTGAGGCCTGAGGAGTATGACGCCGTCTATTGCGCGGGCGGCCGCGGCCCCGAATATATCCGCACCGACGAACGTATCCAGGCAATCGTCCGGCACTTTCACGAGACCGACAAGCCGATTTTCACGATATGCCATGGCGTCCAGATTCTCGTTGCCGTCGACGGTGTGGTGGAAGGCAAGAGGGTCGGGGCGCTCGGCGCCTGCGCGCCGGAGGTGAGGCTCGCCGGCGGCACCTATGTCGACCTGTCGCCCACGGAGGCGCTCGTCGACGGCAAGATGGTCTCGGCGAAGGGCTGGACGGCGCTGGCCGCCTTCATGCGCGAGTGCCTGAAGGTGCTGGGCACGGAGATCAAGCATAGCTAGTATCATGAATTGAAGGCTGATCGGGTTGCGAATGGCATCCCTCGTCCTTCGACAAGCTCGCCCTTCGACAAGCTCAGGATGAGGGCTGGCCAATGCGCCATTCGTTGAAGTCGAAGCTTACATGAGGCCGGCCTGCCTTTACCCTCATCCTGAGCTTGTAAGGACGAGGGTGAAGGCACGCACTGCCGGCTCCACCCGAATTATCCCGCTTTAGATCTATGCCGGTCGATAGACGCGCTCGGCCGTGTCGTGCATGATGTCCGCCACGGCCTGCGCGCCATGCCGCTCGGCTGCGGCGCGATGGGCGGAGAGCACCGAAGCGTAGTCCGACCAGAGCTTTTCGATCGGGAAGTTCGAGCCGAACATCAGCCGCTCGCTGCCCAGGATCGTGACGGCGGCATCGACGATCAAGGTTGTGAGGTCCGGATCGTTCCGGTGCGCGAAGGTGCCCAGGCCCGAGAGCTTGGCAAAGAGGTTCGGCAGGGGCGCAAGGCGGGCGAGGCCGTCCTTCCAGGCGGCGACGGTTTCCGGCCGGTCGTCGACCAGCATGCCGCAATGGGTGAGGATGAAATCCGTCTGCGGGTTTTCTGCGACAAGCTCCGCACCCGCCTTCATCTGCGCCGGGAAGAGCTGAAGGTCGAAAGAGAAGCCGTATTCCTTGAGCCGTCCCACGTTCCTTCGCACGGTCGGATCAACAACCTGGTCGGGCCCGGAGGCAAAGCGGTATTCCGGCACCTCGTGCCAGTGCAGCTGCATCCGCACGCCGCGTACCAGCGGATAGGCCTTGAGCCGGTCGAGCTGCGGGCGAACGTCCTCTGCCGACATGTCCGCATAGCCGACGATCGCGTGCGGCCAGCCGGTTTGCTCGGCCGTCTTGCTCACCCAGGCGACCTCCTTCTCGAAATCCTCCCTTGCCCAGTTGGTCTGTACATAAACGGCCTTTATGACGTTCAGCCCCTCGAGTTCCGAGAGATATTCGTCGATCGGATAGTCCCGCCGGATCGGCTCATAGGGACCAAAGATGCGCGGGACCATGGGGCCGCTGAGCCACGGCAGGTCGGCGCGGCGCCAGATATGGAAATGCGAGTCAATGACGCGCTGCATGGGCTTCCTCCTTCCATACGACTGCCGCCCGGGGTGCTGGCCTGCCGAGCGACAGGATAAAGCGTGCGAGCGCCTCGCCGGTTGAGCCGTCAACGAGATCGTCGAGCCAGGGCAGGATGGAGGCGAGCGCCGCCGTTTCCGGCCGGAACCGCGGATCCCCGGCAAGTGGCGTTGCAAGCGACAGGCGATAGGCAAGGGCGGAGAGGCGACGTATCGAATCCACGAAATCCCCATGGCCGCCACGCTCCAGGCCGTCCGATGCGAGAACGATAAGGCTGCCGCGAGCGAGGGCCACGAAGCGGGGCACTGCGAGAAAGGCCTTGAGCGCCGGTCCTATGCGCGTTCCGCCGTCCCAGTCGTCAACTGACGCAGCCGCGCGCTCAAGCGCCTGGGCCCGGTCCCGGCTCCTGAGCGCCGTCGTGATGCGGCTGAGCCTGGTGCCGATGGTGAAGACCTCGGTGCCGGGCACTGCCTGGACGGCCGCGTGGGCGAGCTCAAGAAGTCCGTCCGTGTGCTCCCGCATCGAACCGGAGATGTCGATGATCAGCAGCAGCCGGCGCGCAATCTCCTTGCGTCGGCGCAAGCGCGGGGAGGCGAGATCGCCATCCGCATGCACGATGTCGCGGAACGAGCGGCGCAGGTCGATCATGCCCTTCGAACGGGTCCGAAGGTGCCGGAAGGTCCGGCGGCGGGGCAGGGCGTCGGGCAGCTGGCGCTGGAAGGCCCTCAAGGAGCGCTCCCTGTTATCGAACGCGCGCGTGGAGAGCCGCTCCGTCGCGGAAGCGTGGGCGCCGCCCTTTTCCCGCTGCAGGAGGATCTCGCCGACAGCTTCGGCGCCGCCCTGGTCCTTCACGACGATTTCTTCCTCTTCCTCTCTTTGCACGGCCGCTACGCGCTCTTCTCCGAAGAAGACGGCGCGGAAGAGGGCGTCGAAGGTGCCCTGCCTGTCGACCGGCGGGGCAAGCGTTGCAATGGCGGCGCGCCGGATATGCTCCATGCTTTTCGGGCCGAGCAGGGTGACCGCCGCGAGAAAGCTCACCGTCTGGTCAGGCGCCACGGCGAAACCGTGGCGGCGCAGCGCCTGGACAAAATCGAGGAAGGGGGTGCATTCCCGCGGCAGGCGGGGCGGTGGTTGCGTCCGGCGCTTCGCGCTCGCTGCCTGCCTCACGTCAGTGCCTCCTCGAGGATGCGCGGCAGTTCCTCATGCATGCAGGCGAGGTCCTCCTCATCCTTGAGAAGCACGCCGATCGCCCGGCGGAAAGCTTCCGGCCACGGGCTGCCCGTCTTTTCCAGAACGGTCGCAGCATTTGCCCATTCGACGGCCTCCGAAATGCCGGGCGGTTTGGCGAGCGGGTGCGCGCGGATGGTGCTTACGGCGCGCGCGACGGCGGCCGCCGTGCTCTCGGCCACGTCGGCGGCGCGGGCCAGGATGATCGCCGTTTCGCGAACGGGATCGGGATAGGCGATCCAGTGGTAGACGCAGCGCCGGCGGAGCGCTTCCGCCAGTTCGCGCGTGCGGTTCGAAGTGAGGATCACGATCGGCGGTTCGCCTGCACGCACCGTTCCCCGCTCGGGAATCGAGATCTGGAAATCGGAGAGATATTCAAGAAGCAGCGCTTCGAATTCATGGTCCGAGCGGTCGATCTCGTCGACCAGGAGCACCGTCCGCTCGGGGTTGCGGAGCGAGCGCAGCAGCGGACGTTCAATCAGGAAGCGGTCGTCATAGATGTCGGTCTCGGCCTTCTTCGCCTGGCGGATCGCTAGGAGCTGGCGCTGGTAGTTCCACTCGTAGAGGGCGTGTTGAGCGTCGATGCCTTCGTAGCATTGCAGGCGGATGAGTTCCCTCTGCAATATCTCGGCCACGGCCTTCGCGGCCTCGGTCTTGCCGACGCCCGGCACGCCTTCCAAAAGCAGCGGCTTGCCGAGCCGGATGGCCAGAAAGACCGCTGTCGCAAGCGGCTCGTCGGCGATGTAGCGGCATTGCCCGAAGCGCTCGGCAACCTGTTCGGGCGAGCTTGGAACGTCGCTTGCCGCCATTGCGCCCATCGCGCCGCTCAATGGGCCGCACCGGCGTTCTGCCGCAGCGCGCGCAGAACCCGTTCGGGCGTGATCGGCAGCGTGTCGACCCGCACCCCAACGGCGTCGAAGATGGCGTTGGCTATTGCCGGGATCTGCGGATTGGCGCACATCTCGCCGGGCCCCTTGGCTCCATAGGGGCCGTCCGCCGCGGGCCGCTCCAGCACGACGATCTCGGTTTCCGCGAGGTCGCCGGGCCCGGGCATCAGATACTGGTTGAAGTCGCGCCCGCCATGCTCCCGGCTTGGATAGTACGGTTCCGTCGTCTCGTAAAGCGCGTGGCTCATGCCCATCCAGGAGCCGCCGACGAGCTGTTGTTCCACCATCTTCGGATTGAGCGCTCGGCCGATCTCGAAGACGTTCTTGACGGACAGAACGGTCACCTCGCCGGTCTCGTCGTCCACCTCGACTTCCGCCACCGTGCAGGCATGGGCATAGCAGGTGGAGGGTTTCATGGCGCCCGTTTCGGTATCCGGATAGGAACGGGGGATGAGGAACATGCCGCGCCCGGAGATCGAGCGTCCATGCTTGAAATGGGCGGCGAGAGCGGTATCGAAGATCGAGACCGAGCGCTGCGGCGCGCCTTTCACATGGATGTTGCCCTGGCCATCCGTTTCAAGGTCGGCGGCATCCGTCTCCAGTTCCTCGGCCGCAACCTCCAGCATCACCTGGCGCGCTTCCCTGGCGGCCTGAATGACGGCGTTGCCGGCGCGGTGGGTCCCGCGCGAGGCGAAGGTGCCCATGCAGTGCGGGCCCGTATCCGTATCGGCGGTGTCGATCACCACGCGGTCGCTCGGCACGCCGATCGTCTCGGCGCAGATCTGCGTCATGATCTGCTTCATTCCCTGGCCGAGATCGACCGAGGACAGCGAGACCATGAAGTTTCCTGTGGGTGTGGAATGCACCAGCGCCTGCGTCGGATCGCCGCCGAGGTTCATGCCCGTGGGATAGTTAACTGCCGCGACCCCGCGGCCTCTCTTCAAAGCCATGGTTCAGCCCTCCCTCGCGGCGGACGACATCCGCATGTATTTCTCGGCGACCGGCCAGCTCGCGATGCGCGAGGCCTCCTGCATGCATTCGATCAGCGCCGCGCCTTCGGTGACCTGACGATGCGCCTTCATGTCCCCGTCGCGATAGGCGTTGACGAAACGGAATTCGATCGGGTCCATGCCGATGCACTGCGCGAGCTTGTCCATCTGCACCTCGAGCGCGAAGTCGCCGATCGTCACGCCGAAGCCGCGCATGGCGCTCGACGGCGTGCGGTTGGTGTAGATGCAATAGCTGTCCACCCAGACATTCGGCACCGTGTAGGGGCCGGGGAAGTGCGCCGCCGACTTCTGCGCGCCATAGGGCGAGTGCCGGGAGTAGGCGCCGGCGTCGATATAGGCCTTCACGTAGCGCGCGACGATCCGTCCGTCCTTCATGACGCCGTCCTTGATGACGAGCTTCTCGGCGGCGCGCGGGGAAGAGACCTGCATCTCTTCTTCACGACTGTAGATGAAGGAGACGGGTCTTCCCGTGAGCTTCGCACCGAGGATGGCGATCGGCTCAACGATGACGTCGACCTTGCCGCCGAACCCGCCGCCGACAGTGCCGCCGACCATGTGCAGCTTTGCTCCCTCCATCTCGAGGATGATCGAGGTGTTGTCGAGCGTGAAGAACATCGCCTGGGTGTTGGTGTAGCAGGTAAAGCGGCCGTCGCCTTCGGGCACCACGACGCAGCCGGTCGTCTCCGTCGGCGCGTGCTCGATTGGTCCTGACGAATAGGTCTCCTCGAGCACGTGGTCGGCCTCGGCAAAGCCGGCCTCGACATCGCCGAAGCGAACCTTGCGGCATTCGCCACTGTCGTAGCGATAATAGTTCTGGCCGTGGTACTCGTTGACGATCGGCGCGTCCGGCTTCAGCGCATCCTCGATGCTGAGGACCGCCGGCAGCACCTCGTAGTCGACCTTCACCTTGGCGGCCGCCTCGTGGGCGGCACGCTCGCTATCGGCGAGGACGGCTACGATCGCCTCGCCCTTCCAGCGCACCTTGTCGGTGGCGAGCACCGTCTCGTCCTCCGGACCCACCTGGATGAGGGTCAGGATGGTGTAGACATTATGCGGCACGTCGGCGGCCGTCAGGATGCGCACGACGCCGGGTTGCTTTTCGGCCTCGGAAAGATCGATGCCGCGGATACGGGCATGGTGGTGGGGGCTGCGCACCATCTTCAGATGCAGGAGCCCGGGGAACTCCCGGTCGGCGAAATAGATCGTCCTGCCGGTGACGTGGCCGAGCGTATCGACGCGTGGCCGCGGCTGTCCGATCTCCTTGAGATCATCCTTGCGCTCGTCGGCGAAGTAGGATTTGCGGACCTCCATTGTGCCCTCCCTGGCGGCCTCTAGGCCGCGTTGACGGAATTGGCCCGTGCGGCCGAAAGGATCGCCTGGATGATCGGTTCGTAGCCGGTGCACCGGCAGACGTTGCCGCCGATCGCGTCGATGACCTCCTCGCGGCTCGGCGACGGGTTGCGGTCAAGCAGTACCTTGGCCGCCATCAGCATGCCCGGCGTGCAGAAGCCGCACTGCGCGGCGAATCCTTCATGGAAGGCGCGTTGCAGCGGATGGAGCACGCCGCCGCGGGCAAGCCCCGCGGTGGTTTCGATGGCCGCACCGTCGCAAGTCTCCGCGAGGGTGAGGCACGAAAGCCTGAGGTCGCCGTCGATGATGATGGAGCAGCTTCCGCAGGTGCCTTGGTGGCAACCGCCTTTCACCGACATATCGCCGATCTTCTCGCGCAGCGCCTTCAAGAGTGTGGTGCCGCTTTCGACGAACTCCGCCGTTTCCTCGCCGTTGAGCGTGAACTGTACCGGAACCTTTGCCATCGCCTCCTCCCTTACACTGCTAGGCGAGCAGCAGCCTGCCCAGATGCACCGGCAGGACCTGGCTGCGGTACCATGCGCTTGCGATCGCATCGGTAATGGGCGAGGTGCCGTCGGCGGCGACAGCCAAGGCATCGCGGATACCGTCCGCCGTCCGTGGCTTGCCGATGAGCGCAGCCTCCACCGCTTGCGCCCGGATCGGCCGGTCGGCCATGCAGCCATAGGCGACGCGGGCGCTGGTGATCGTTCCGTCCTTCTCCTCAAGAAGAGCGGCGATCGTTACGACCGAGATACCTTTCGGCTTGACGCGCGAGACCTTGAGGAATCGCAAGCTGCCGGCCACCGGCAAGGCAAAGCCGACGTTTTTCAGCACCGTATGTGCGTAGGTCCCGTGGCGATCCGCAAGAAAGGCCGAAAGCGGGATCGGCCCACCGCCGATCTCTACGGTTGCATCCAGCGCCAGCAGCGCGACGGCGAGGTCGCCGTAGGGCGCTGGTGCATAAAGGTTGCCGCCCACGGTCGCCACGTTGCGGATCGCCGGGCCGCCGACGCTCTTTGCCACCTCGGCGAGACAGGCGAGGCGCCCATCGGCGATGATCCGCCCCATCGTCACGGAAGCGCCGAGGGTCGCCCGGCCGTCTTCTACGGTAATGGTCGAAAGCGCCGGATCCGTCGCCCGAACATATGTCGAAAAGGACACGTCGCCTTCATTGGCTTGGCGCACGACGAGTGTGCCGCCGCCGATATAGCGCGAGGCGTCGTCAGCCGCCAGCGCGGCACCGGCGGCGTCCGCAGTCGAAAAAGTCTGGAGCGTCATGGCCATGGCTTTTTCTCAAGGGTTCTCCGCGAAATGGGCTTTCAGCGCGTCAAAGCCGCCCTGAAAGACATTGGCGCCCATGCCCTCCGCCACCTTGTCGGCCTCCTCGGCTGGCGCATCGAACGTCGCGGTCCATTCGGCGTAAGTTCGGTTGCCGTCGGTGATGCGTCGCAGCGAGAGCGTTGCCTGGTGGTTGCTGATCGGCTGTGGCGTTTCGAGGATGCTGTAAGTGACGGAATGGTCGGTGTCGGAGAAGGCGATCAGCTTCTCGCGCAGCGTTGCGCCCGAGGCGAGCTGGAATTTGCGCACGCAGCCGATCTCGTCGGCGGGCCGTCCGTCCTCGATCTCGCTCTTGACCATGCGCGGGTGCCAGGAAGGCAGGCCGTTGAAGTCGCGGATGCGTGCCCAGACCTTCTCGACCGGTGCATCGATGACGGAAGAAACGGTGACTGTAGGCATGTGCTTCCCTATCCTGATCCAGTTGAGTGGATCGTAGGGAGGCGGAGCGGCAAGTGCTTATCGATCGGTCTGGAGTACCTATCGAATAGTCTGAAAATCGAACCGGAAGGTCCGTCTAACGAAGGAATTCAGCGCGCCCCCGTGTGGGCAGACCCGGCCGGCCCTCGCTTGCTGCCGAGCGATAAACGGTCGGCGGAACGCCTGTGTGTTCGCGAAAGAAGCGGGAGAAGTTTCCTTGCGAAGAAAAGCCGAGATTGCAGGCGAGAGAGATCACGGGTTCGTCGGAGGATTGCAGGCATCGCGTGGCTTCGGCAAGCCTGAGCGTGTTCCAGTAGACATTCGGCGTGACCCCCATCTGCTCCCTGAAGAGCACGAAGAAGTGCGGCCGGGAAAGGCCGACGCTGCGGGCGACCTCGTCAAAGCAGATGCGTTCACCGATATTCGCTTCCATCAGCGCGACCGCCTTGCGTATGCGGAAGTCCCGGCTGCGGCGCATCGTCTTGGCGCCTGCCTTTTTCGGCTGCGTCGCGCCGGCGGCCGCCATGACATGGTCGATGAAGCGCACAACTTCGTAGGAGACGAGCTCCTCCTCGTCGCTGGCCAGCCGGTCGGGAAGCAGAAACGCCAGATCGGCAAGCCAGGGCGGCAGCGGGATGACCGGCTTCTCGAAGGCCACGGAGGCGGGCGGCAACCCGAGCCGGCTGTTGAGCCATTCACGGTCGATGTAGAAGGCCAGGAACTGACCGGGGGTTTCGGACCTGGCAAAGGTATGGCTGTGGGGCTCAAAGGAGTTGATGCCTATAGCGATCCCCGGCCGCGGGGCGATGGTCCAGCCGTCAACCGTCATGGTGCCGGCGCAACCCGCCAGCCAGATAACGATATGGATCTCCGGGTGGGCATGGGTGACGAGATTGCCGCCGACATTCAGAAGTGAGACATGCCCGAAGGGGCCCCGGAAGAGCCTGATGAATTCCGTCATCTTTTCCTCCCGCGAATGAGACCTCCCGTTTCGACGCGCTTGCGCGCGCCGTCATCCGCATGTCTCGATTTTTGGGTAGCACGCCGTACCCGTCAACCCGAGAAGGCCATCTTATGCGGTTTGCACAGTCGGGCGGGAGTCTTTTTCAGACTGATTGATTGGCCATTCCTGGCTCGTCGCTGTCTGAAGCTGCCATCGACCAGGTCGAACATGAGCCGCTTTCTGGGAACGGGCGTCATCGGAAAGGCCATGGGTCCGGAGGTGTACACGCAAGCCTGTTACCCGCGCATCGATGCCGAATCCGGCGCATCGTTGGCTGGCGCACGGGTTCGGGACACGTGTGCGCAGCCCCATCCATGGTTCCTGGCAGCCTCTAGACCTCACCGTCGGAAGGGATATCCGTCTTGTTCTCCTGTGAGGACTGTGCCGACTTCCTCTTTGAGACTTTCGCCCGCCGGGGGTTGCTCGGCTTTGCATCGTCGGATTTTTTGCCCGCAACCGGAGGCGAGGGCTGAATGATCTTGATCGGCGCGGCGGGCGCGGAGCCTTTCTTGTCCTCGCCGAAATAGAGCGTGACATGCGGGAAGGGGATCTCGATTCCGGCCGCGTCGAAGTGCTTCTTGATGGTGGCGTTGTAGGCGCGCCCGACACCCCATTGCTGGCCGGGCAGGGTCTTGATGCGTATGCGGACATTCACGCTGGAATCGGCAAGCTGAGTGACCCCGTGCACCTCGAGATCGTCGATGATGCTGTCGGAATAATCGGGGTTGGCGCGCAATTCCTCGAACGCCTGCTTCATCACCTCGATAACCTCATCGATGTTCTCCCTGTACGCCACCCCGTACTCTCCCACGTGGTAGGAGAAGCCGCGCATGAAGTTCGACACCGTATCAACGGAGGAAAACGGGACGATGTGGTAGGTGCCCGAAAGGTCGCGAATCCCGAGCGAACGGATCGTCAGCTTTTCGACCACGCCCGTGGTTCCGGCAGCCGTGACGACGTCGCCCGTGTAGATGGCGTTTTCGAGCTGGATGAACACACCCGTGATGACGTCCTGCACGAGCTTTTGCGCGCCGAAGCCGACGGCGAGACCGAGTACGCCGGCCCCGGCCAGCAATGGTCCGATGTCAACGCCGAGTTCGGACAGCGTGATCATCACCGCCAGGACGACGAGGACGACGGTCAAGGCGTTGCGGAAGATCGTCAGAAGCGTGCGCTGGCGCGCCATGGAGGCGGCGAGGACGCCACTGGTTTGCAGGTTGAGACGGTATTCGATCCAGGATGAAACGAACAGCCAGATGGCAAAAGCCGCAAGCAGCACCAGGGCGATCGTAATGATCTTTCCGAGGACCAGGAGGCCGCTGTCCGAGCGTATCCAGGCGAAGAAATCGAAGACCTTCCAGGCGTCCAGAACAACCGCCGCCACGACGAGGGCAATGACGATGCGCACCACCTTCAATGTCGTGGGCACGAAGGCGTTCAGCCGCTCCTCCAGCATCGGGAATTGCGAACGCATCTCGGGCTTCAGCCGAACGCCGAAAGCGATCGCCTTGTCGACCAACGCCGACAGGAGAATTCCTGCTGCAATCGCTACGATCGTCTGGACCGTTGCGCCGATCATGAAGGAGAGCGCTTCCTCCGGCTCTATGATCAGGAGCAGTGCCAGCACCGAAAGATAGGCGATCATGATGATGTGCCAGACGCGAGCCAGCGTCCCCAGAAGGATGCCTGCGAAGCCGACTTGGCTCCTCTCGGCCATCGCCTCGAGCCGCGTCCTGACCGGCTCGCGATTCTGACGGATCATGACAACCGCGAGGATGAGCGCCACACCATAGACGAAGGCGGCAACGACAGATCCCAGTGCCGTTCCGAGATTGATGTTGACGATCGGCACGACAAGGAGAATCCCGTAACCCACGAAGCTCGTGAGACCCGAGAGCCACGTATTCCAGTAGGCTGCCTCCTCGCCCCTGATCGGGAGCAGCCGCAATCCGTCGTATCGCGTTGCGAAAAAGAGCCGGAGCGCGACCTTGACGGTCTCGATGACGAGAAAGGCGTTGAGGAAGAGTGACTGGCTCGTGTCGATGCGCCCGGTCCCATCCCCGAGGACGAAAAGGGCGACGGCATAGCCGGCCACCCATCCGGCGGCGACGGTGACGAGATCGAGCAGGCTGCAGCCAAGGGCCGCCAGCCAACGCCGCAACCAGGTTCCCGGACGGTCCGGCACCAGCACCCAATCGGATGCCCTTCGGTAGACCGAACGCGCCAGCATTCGCGACAGCCAAAGGATTGCAATGACGACAGCGACAACGACGCCGAGATCGAATGCACCCTTTGCCAGGTTCGCCATCCCCGTGGACGACAACGTACCCAGGTTGAGGTCCAGAATACGGTCGTAGGCCGCGTCGAGCTCGGTCACGAAACCTTCGGCGGCGGTACTTGTAAGATCCGCGATCTGGCGGGCCAGCGAGACATCCTGTGTTTCCGGTTCCGCCGGCATGGCGTCTCCGGCCGCAAGCCTGCGCAGTTCCTCGATCAGAGCATTCCGGGCTGCTTCGTCTTCGAGAAGATCCGCGATCGCTCCATAGCTCGGTTGCGGACCGCCGGGCGGTTCCTGTGCGGGCGGCGCTTCGGTCTGTGCGGCCACAGAACCTGTGAGCAGAAGAAGCGCAAAAAGCGGAGACAGAACGTATCGCAGAAGGGCCGGCAACTGGTGACCTCGGTTTCCGGGAGGGATTTCAATTGTATATGATGCCGTGGCCGAGAATAGACTTTGCGCCTCTCATTTCAACCTGCCGCGTTCTTGGCCTGCCGAAGTGCCGCTCCGGTTTGTCGTCTGCTCAGAGCCCTTTTGTGATCACCGGATTGAATGACCGTTCAAATGCGGCGCAAGTGGTTGTCCCAGGCGGGCCGATCCGCGCCCTCGGAGCGTATGACCTTCTCCGTCTCGGGCCCGGCCGTGACGATCGCTCCGCGCCCGCTGGTGGCAAGCACCTCATCCCGTGCCGCGGGCGCCACGCCGCAGCCGTCGG
>NZ_JBHSUM010000003.1:0-110636 GCF_042660605.1 Nitratireductor sp. GCM10026969 | reverse complement strand
CCCGGCAGCGCACGAAACACGGGCGCGAACGGCCGCCCGAGCTTCGCCAACCGGAGGGCCAGGCGGAAGCGCGCGGGATAGGGCAGGATGCGCGCCAGAAGCGCCCGCGTCAGCCGGTCGAGGAGCGGCCGGCGGTATGTCCTTTCGATGTGCACGCGGGCATGGTCGACCAGATGCATGTAGTTCACACCGGACGGGCAGGTCGTCATACAGGACAGGCAGGATAGGCACCGGTCGATATGGGTCACCGTCTCGCGATCGGCCGGCCGGTCGTTCTCCAGCATGTCCTTGATGAGGTAGATGCGTCCGCGCGGGCTGTCGAGTTCGTTGCCGAGTTCGACATAGGTCGGGCAGGTGGCCGTGCAGAACCCGCAATGCACACACTTGCGCAGGATCGATTCCGATTCCGCGGTATCGGGGTCGGCCAGTTGCTCCGGCGTGAAATGGGTCTGCATGTCGCCTACAGCATCCAGCTTTCAGGATTTTTGATCGGCTCGCTGCGGCTGACCGCCTGCAGGCCGATGACGATGCGCACCACCGCCCAGATCGCCACCGCGAGAAGCAGGAGGAATCCGATCCCGACCACCATAAGGACCGCCGAGACGATGCCGTAGAGAACGCCGATCCAGAAGGTGCGGATCGCCCAGGTATAGTGGGTCTCGACCCAGGGCTCGGACTTTCCGCGGTTGAGATAGGCCAGCACGATTCCCACCAACGCCGAGATCCCGATGACGAAGCTGACCAGATAGAGAATGTAGATCACCTGGATGTTCGTCGGACCTGGCTCCAGCCAGCCGTTTGTCCTGCCGGGCGGAGTGGGCTGAGTCTGCCGCGTCTCGTTCATATCCGTCTCCAATTTTGCCTGCCGGGGCACTCTAGCATGGGCTCACGCGGCAGCCATCCGCCCCGGGTTGAGAATGTCCTTGGGATCGAACTGCGCCTTCAGCCGCGCCGATAATGCGGCCAGCGCCGGCGGCTGCGGATGGAAAACCGGTACCGCCGCCCTGAGCGAGAGTGGCGCACGCACGAGGGTCGCATGCCCGCCGCCGAAATGGGCGATCAGCTTGCGCAGGATTTCGGCCTCCGGATCTGCTTCCATGCGCAGCCAGACCAGACCGCCCTGCCAGTCGTAATAGGCGTTCGCACCGGCCGCGCGGCGGAAGGCGTCCACCATTTTATGGCCCTCCGTCGGCGCCATCGACACACGCCACACCGGCGCTGGCGTCGCGTCGGCGAAAGGCAGGCAATCACGAATATCCCGCCACAGCACGCGTGACCGGCCTTCCTCGATCGTCTCCACGGAGCCATACGGCTTCATCAGTCGCGCCAGGAGGTCGAGCCGGTAGTCCACCGAGGGGGCGAACCCCTCGAGGCGCAGCACCGTCCGCGCCGCACCCTTGAGCCCGCCTTCGAGAAACCGCCCGACCACACCCTCCGGGAGGTGCGCAGCGCCGGAGATCTCCGCGCTCGAGCCCGTCGCCTCGGCCATAGCGGCCACAGCCTCGGCGTCGCTGAGACCGGCCACCACGAGAGTCTTCTCGGTTTCCGCCGCCGGCAGCACCTTGAAGGTGACGTCGCTCACCACCGCCAGTGTGCCCCATGAGCCGGCGAGCCCCTTGGAAAGGTCGTAGCCGGTGACGTTCTTCACCACGCGCCCGCCGGATTTAAAGGCTTCGCCGCGCCCGGAAACGGCGTTGATCCCCAGCACGTGATCACGCGCCGCCCCCGCCTTGATCCGCCTCGGCCCTGAAAGATTGGCCGCAAGCACCCCGCCGATCGTGCCGCGCCCCGGCTCCGCTCCAAGAAGCGGGCCATAGTCCATCGGCTCGAAGGCGAACTCCTGATTGTTTTCGGCGAGCAGGGCCTCGATCTCGGCCAGCGGCGTGCCCGCCTTTGCCGAAAGCACCAGTTCCTCCGGCTCGTAGAGGGTTATGCCCGAGAGCTTCGAAAGATCCAGCGTGTGCTCCGTCTGCACGGGCCGGCCGATGCTGCGCTTGGAGCCGTGGCCGACCACCTCCAGTGGCATTTCCTCAGCCACGGCCCATTGGACGATTTCAAGCGTCTGGGCAGCGGTGGTGGGGGTGAAGGTGGTCATGTTCGAGCACAGACCTGCATTATCGATGGGCCTCCAAAATTGCGAGCAGCGCCCTGCCCCGCGGCGAAAGTCCGTATCCAACGTCTAGGCTCTCTGTCAGGCCCAGTTCTTTCAATTTACGCACGTCGCGCTTGAGCTTGAGCTTCTCCACCCCAAGTTGCTCAGCGATGCGTGCTGCGGCAACGCCGCTTCCGGCCGCGATGGCATCGAGAATGCTGCGGTGATAGCCCTCGCGGCCGTTGGCCTTGTCCCAGCGGGACAGCTTTGCCTCGATCGCCGCCGCCTCCTGCGGAGCAAGTGCGCTTTCCTGCCGTAGCGGGACGCGACGGTCCACTTCGATCCCGCACAATTCGATCCGGTAGAGACGGCGGCCTTCGCCGTCCCGCAGGTCTTGCCTGAGTTCGTCCAACGAAGCGAAACCCGCCCTTTGCGCCTCTTCCTCTCCGAGTGCTGCTTCTTCGGCCCGTTCCACGGCGCCGATCCGCACCTCGCCCAAGGCCGTCCGCAATCGTGCGCCCGGAGAAACCGTGGGCTTCTTCCAGTGACGGAACGCGAGCGTGATTTCGCCCCGCGCTATTCCTACTAGGACCGACCGCCTGAAGAGCACCGCCTCAAAACCTCTCCAGTTCCGGAAACGGCATCTGCCCCCGGTGAATGTGCATACGGCCGAGCTCCGCGCAGCGGTGAAGCTGCGGGAACATCTTGCCGGGGTTGAGCAGATGGTTCGGGTCGAAGGCGCATTTGACGCGGATCTGCTGGTTGAGGTCGTCCTCGGTGAACATCTCCGGCATCAGGTCGCGTTTCTCGACGCCCACCCCATGCTCGCCGGTCAGCACCCCGCCGACCTCGACGCACAGCCGCAGGATATCGGCGCCGAAATCCTCCGCCTTTTCCAGCTCCCCCGGCTTGTTCGCGTCGTAAAGGATGAGCGGGTGCAGATTGCCGTCGCCGGCGTGGAAAACGTTGGCAACGCTGAGCCCGTATTTCTCCGAAAGCGCCCGCATGCCCGCAAGCACGCGCGGCAGTTCCTTGCGGGGGATGGTGCCGTCCATGCAATAATAGTCCGGCGAGATGCGGCCGACGGCCGGGAAGGCCGCCTTGCGCCCGGCCCAGAAGGCCTGGCGCTCCTCGTCGGAATTGGAAACACGGCTGGTCGTCGCGCCATTCTTGCGCGCGATCTCTTCCACACGGGCGATCAGGTGGTCTACCTCCGCCTGCGGCCCGTCGAGCTCGACGATCAGCAGCGCTTCCACGTCGAGCGGATAGCCCACTTGGACGAAATCCTCCGCCGCATGGATCGCCGGCTTGTCCATCATCTCCATGCCGCCGGGTATGATCCCGGCACCGATGATATCGGCAACGCATTGGCCGGCCTCTTCGCTCGAAGGAAAGCCGATCAGGAGCGCCCGTGCCGTCTCCGGCTTCTTCAGGATGCGTACGGTGACCTCGGTCACGACGCCCAGGAGCCCCTCCGAGCCGGTCATCAGGCCGAGCAGGTCGTAGCCTTCCGCGTCGAGATGCTTGCCGCCGAGGCGGATCACCTCGCCGGTCATCAGCACCATCTCGATGCCGAGGATGTTGTTGGCCGTCAGCCCGTATTTCAGACAGTGCACCCCGCCGGAATTCTCCGCCACATTGCCGCCGATCGAGCAGGCGATCTGGGACGAGGGATCGGGTGCATAATAAAAGCCTTCCTGCTCGACCGCGTTGGTGATGCCGAGATTCGTCACGCCCGGCTGCGCCACCACGGCCCTGTTTTCGAAATCGATTTCCAGAATCCGGTTGAAGCGGCTCATGACCAGAAGCACCGCGTCGGCGAGCGGCAGCGCGCCGCCCGAAAGCGACGTGCCAGAGCCGCGCGGCACCACGCGGATATTGCGCTCGTGGCAATATTTGAGAATGCGCGAGACCTGGGCAACCGTTTCCGGCAGGACGACCACGAGCGGCAACTGCCTATAGGCGGTCAGCCCGTCGCTTTCGAAGGCACGCATCTCGTTTTCAACCGCCACCACACCTTCGCCGGGCACGATGATGCGCATGTCCGCGACGATCTCCTCGCGCTTTTTCAGCGTTGCCGCGTCGGCTTCGGGCATATGCGGTCCGGACATGGCCTCTTGTTCCCGGTGGTAAGCAAACCGACCGCTTTTCCCTGCGCTACCGCGCTTGAGAAAGCTTTGTCGAAAATTGGTTAAAACATTTGACCAGTTGTCGTCAATGTCGCTAGATTGCCGCCATAGCCAAAAGCCCCGTTTTGCCGTGGATACCATCTATTCCAGAATCGAACATGCCCGTACGGCCGACGCCGTGGTGCGCCAGATCGAGGCGCTGATCCTGCAGGGTATTCTGCGCGACGGCGACCGGCTGCCGGGCGAGCGCGAGTTGGCGAGCCGGATGGACGTCTCGCGCCCCATCCTGCGCGATGCGCTCAAGGCGCTCGAAGCCAGAGGTCTTCTCGTCAGCCGCCAGGGCGGCGGCACGCACGTTGCCAGCATCGTCGGCGAAGTCTTCGCCAAGCCCATGCGCGAGCTCATCGCCACCCATCCCAAGGCCACCGCCGACTATCTGGAGTATCGCCGCGAGGTCGAGGCCGTCGCCGCCGAAATGGCGGCGCGCCGGGCGACGGAGGCCGACAAGGCACTGCTCGCCGACATCGTCGCGCGGATGGAGCATGCCCACGCCACGGCCGATTTCAAGACGGAAGTCGAGATCGACGTCGAGTTCCACAACGCCGTCGGCGAATGCACGCACAATTTCGTGCTGCTTCATACCTTGCGCTCCTGCTACCGGCTGCTGGCGGATGGGGTGTTCTACAGCCGCGCCCGGGTCTACGGCCTGCCGGGCGCGCGGGAAGATCTGCTTTCCCAGCACCGGGCGATCTTCCTCGCCATCCGCGACGGCGATCCCGCGACCGCGCGTTCCGCCTCCGTCGATCACATCGCATATGTGGAGTGGGCGAGCACGGAGGCCGAGCGGACAGGCGAGTGGGAGCATATCGCGAAGCTCCGCCTCCAGCAGCGCTCTTCGCCGGAGGCGAAGGCCGTGCGATCGGGCCGGTCCCGGCGGTCCGCCGCCGCCAAGTCAAAAACAGGATGATGCCTTTGAAACACGAAACCCTGAAACAGCCGCGCGTCGGACTTTTCGTCACGTGCCTGGTCGATCTCTTCCGGCCCACCGTCGGCTTCGCCTCGGTCAAGCTTCTGGAGGATGCCGGCTGTAAGGTCGACGTGCCGATGGCCCAGACCTGCTGCGGTCAGCCGGCCTATAATTCCGGCGACCGGGACGACACGACGGCCATCGCGCAAAAGACGATCGAGACTTTCGAGGAGTTCGACTATGTGGTGGCGCCGTCCGGCTCCTGCGCCGGGATGCTGAAGAAGCATTATCCAGCGCTTTTCAAGAACGGTCCCTGGGCGGAGCGCGCGGCCGCCTTTTCGGACAAGGTGCACGAGCTGGTCAGCTTCCTGGTCGATGTCCTGGGCGTGGCGGACGTCAAAGCCGCCCACCAGGGCAGCGTCACCTATCACGATTCCTGTTCGGGCCTGCGCGAACTCAACATCCGCGAGCAGCCGCGGCGCCTGCTTGCGAGCGTATCCGGCCTTGAATTGAAGGAACTGAAGGATTCCGACGTCTGCTGCGGTTTCGGCGGCACCTTCTGCGTGAAATATCCCGATATCTCCAACCGTATTGTCGAGGAGAAGGCGGCAAATATCGAGGCCTCGGGAGCGGGCACGCTGCTTGCGGGCGACCTCGGCTGCCTCATGAACATGGCCGGCAAGCTGCAGCGCCAGGGCAAGGACGTCGCCGTGCGCCACGTGGCCGAGGTGCTGGCCGGGATGGATAACGGTCCGGCGATCGGCAGGGGAGAGCGCTGATGCAGATCACCTCACCCTTCTTCAAGGCGAATGCGCGTGCGGCGCTCGCCGACCCGCAACTGCAGAAAGCCCTTCATCACGTGCGCTCGGGCTTCATCGACAAGCGCCAGAACGCGGTCGACGCGCTGCCGGAATTCGACTCCCTGCGCGACTCCGCCCGCGCCATCAAGGATCATGCTCTCGCCCATCTCGACCTTTACCTCGAAGCCTACGAGGAGAAGGTGCAGGCGGCCGGCGGCCATGTGCACTGGGCCGAGACGGCGGAGGATGCCCGCGCGGCGATCCTAGAGATCTGCCGCGCCGCCGGAGCCCGCACGGTGACCAAGGGCAAGTCCATGATCACCGAGGAGATCGGCCTCAACGAATTCTTCGAGAAGGAGGGCATCCGCCCCGTCGAGACCGATCTCGGCGAATACATCATCCAGCTTCGCGGCGAACACCCGAGCCACATCATCGCGCCCGCCGTGCATCTGACCAAGGATCAGGTGGAGAGCGATTTCCGCCGCGTGCACGACCACCTGCCGCCGGGCCGCGACCTGTCGGAACCCGAGGCGCTCCTGGGCGAAGCGCGGCGCGTGCTGCGCTCGGAGTATTTCTCCGCCGATGTCGGCATCACCGGCGCCAACTTCCTGGTCGCGGAAACCGGCAGTTCCGTGATCGTCACCAACGAGGGCAATGGCGACCTGACGCAGATCCTGCCGCGTGTGCACATCGTCGTCGCCTCGATCGAGAAGATCGTCCCGACGCTGGAGGATATGGGCCAGATCCTGCGCGTGCTCGCCCGCTCCGCCACCGGCCAGGACATGAGCGTCTACACCACCGTCTCGACCGGGCCGCGCCGGCCCGAAGACCCCGACGGGCCCGACGAGTACCACGTCGTCCTGCTCGACAACGGCCGTTCCGCCATGCTCGGGACGGAGTTCCAGGACATGCTGCGCTGCATCCGCTGCGGCGCCTGCATGAACCACTGCCCGGTCTACCACGCCGTCGGCGGCCACGCTTACGGCTGGGTCTATCCCGGGCCCATGGGCGCGGTGCTGACGCCGTCGCTCGCCGGCGTCGACAAGTCGGGCCATTTGCCGAACGCCTCGACCTTCTGCGGCCGCTGCGAGGCGGTGTGCCCCATGCGAATCCCATTGCCGAAGATGATGCGCCACTGGCGCGAGCGGGAATTCGCCCGCGGGCTCAACCCGGCAGGCCAGCGCTACGGCTTGCGGGCATGGGCCCTCTTCGCCCGCCGCCCGCGCCTTTACCGGCTGGCCACGTCCTTAGCCATTCCCGCCCTTTCGCTCATGGGTGGGGCAAAGCGCCGGTTCCGCTACCTGCCTTTCGCCGGCGGCTGGACCAGGCACCGCGACCTGCCGGCCCCCGAAAGCCGCACCTTCATGCAGCAATGGCGCGATCGCGAGGCGTTGAAACAGGGAGCGCGCGCATGAGCGGGCGCGAGGCGGTACTGGGCAAGGTGCGCGCATCCCTTGGGGCTGCACCGGGCGATAGCCGCGCCGCAAAGGTGGCAAAGCGGCTCAAGGATGCGCCGGCGGGCATCATTCCCCGGCGCGGCCAGAAAGCGGAAAACGAGCGCATCGCCCTGTTCTGTGAGATGGCGCACAAGGTTTCCGCCACCGTCGAGCGGGTGAAAGCGCCGACCGATGTGCCGAAGGCCGTCGCGGCCTATCTGCGGGCGAAGAACCTGCCGGCCGCCGTGCGCATGGGTGCGGACGAGCGGCTGGGCGCCATGCCGTGGAAAAAGGTCAAGGCGCTTGAGGTCAAGCCGGGCCCTGCGGACCCGGACGACCAGGTGGGCGTCAGCCACGCCATCGCCGGCATCGCCGAAACGGGCACCGTCGCGCTGCATTCGGGCGCGGAGAACCCGACCACTGTCAATTTCCTGCCGGAGCACCATATCGTCGTGGTGAACGCAAAGGACATTGCCGGCGATCTGGAGACGGTGTTTTCAGGCCTCCGGCGGAAATTCGGCAAGGGAACGATGCCGCGCACGCTCAACCTGATTACCGGGCCGTCCCGCTCCGGCGACATCGAGCAGACGCTGCTCCTGGGAGCCCATGGACCGCGTGCGCTGCATCTCGTCGTGGTCGATGGCGGCTGAAGGGGGGATTCATTTTGACGACGCCGCCGCGCCGGAGGGCATGCGGCTTTATGCCGTGGGAGACATTCACGGCTGCTACGACCTCATGGTCGAGATGCACCGCCGCATCATGGCCGAAATCATCGAGGAGCGGCCGCCGGACTGGCGCATCATCTATCTCGGCGACTATGTCGACCGCGGGCCGGCGTCGCGGCAGGTGATCGAGTTTCTATCGCGCACAACCGCGAGCGACCCGCGTGTCGTGGCGCTCGGCGGCAACCACGATGTCGGTTTCCTGGAATTCCTGATGGAGCCGATGCCGGATGGCATGTTCGCCAATTATGGCGGCACCACCACGGCACGATCCTACGGTGTGGAGATGGCTTTTCATCCGCTCGAGGCGCTGGAGCGTTCCGCACAGGCCTTGCGGGATATGATCCCGCAGGCGCACATGGATTTCCTGCGCGGGTTGAAGCTGTCGGCGAGCTTCGGCGACTACTTTTTCTGTCATGCGGGCATCAAACCCGGCGTGCCGCTGGAGGCGCAGTCGGCCGAAGACCTCATCTGGATTCGAGACCTGTTCCTTAGCCACGTGCAATTGCACTCAAAGGTGATCGTGCACGGCCATACTCCCGTGCCGAGGCCGGAAATCCTGCCTAACCGGGTAAACCTCGACACCGGTGCTTTTCACAGCGGCCGCTTGTCCGCGATGATGTTCGAGGGAAAGCGCAAGCGCCTCCTGGGCGTCGGCCGATAAAGCGAAATGCGCACGCATTCGCTTCAATATATCGCCTTACCTCTTTGCCTTTGGCGCGTTTGCGGGCGAAAGAATTCCGCTTGGCAAATTGCCTTAACTACTTCGCGAATGTTGTGATGCCGTAGCCATCCGTCGTCTCATAGACATCGGAGGCGGTCGCTGCCCAGATTCCGGCGCCGCTCGTCGCAACGGCTGTGATCAACATCAGGGAGAGAAAAGCTGTGCGCATGGGGCTCGTCTCGTGTCAGTTCGGCAGTCAAGAGTATGACTCGCGGGGTTACCATTTGGTTCCGACGAAACGTCGGGAGAAAAATTGTTCGAATTGTCTTCAATTCACGAGTGATGGCCCAATTATCCGTCGGGAAGGGAAACGCAAGATGACGATAAGGGGCATCCACGTCTTTGCGTCGGCATTGTCGCCCTCCGGCAACACCGGTCGTGCCGGGCTCGTCGCCTGAAGGAGGATGCCATGCCGCTGCAGAACCGTGCCGATCCTTTCGGCGCTCTTCACGCGATTGCCGCGCGTGGCCTCTTTACGGGCAATCGCGGGGTCATTCACGATCCGGAGACGAAGACTTTGCTCGCCCGCCGCTGGACGACCCGCGCCTGGATCGTCTGCGAGTGCACGTTCAAGGACCGCCGGCGTGCGGTGATGGGCCGGAACGGGCGCTCTGGCGGCCCCGGCTGGACGGAGCTCTTCTTCCTCGACGAGGTGACGGCGCTCGCCGCCGGCCATCGCCCCTGCTTCCTCTGCCGCAGGGAGCGGGCGCTGAGCTTCGCCCGTTTCTTCGCGCAAGGCGCCGGGCGTGGGCGCCTGTCCGCACCGGAAATCGACAGCCGCCTGCATCGCCAGCGGCGGGCCTCCGGCATTCCGTCCTTCGCCCTGCGCATGGCCCAGGTCGATGATCTGCCTGACGGCGCGATGGTCGAGGTGGATGGCAGCGCTTTTGCTGTGCACGATGGCCGGTTGCTGCCGTGGGATTTCGGCGGCTACGGTGCGGCTCGAGACCCGCGCAAGGTCGCCGGCCCGTTCCTGCTGATCACGCCGCCTTCCACCGTTTCCGCCTTGCGCTGTGGATATGCGCCAATCTGGCACGCAACTGCGCGCCCTTGACCGCATCGCTCACGCGGCGCATCAAGCTGCCATGCGAGCGAACTACAAGATGCAGCGGCTTTTCCTGCCGGAGAATCTCGCCGCCGAGGCCGAGATCGAAACGACGCGCCACCAGGCGCATTATCTCGCCAATGTACTGCGCATGCGCGAAGGCGATCGGCTGCTCCTGTTCAATGGCCGCGACGGCGAATGGCTGACGGAGATCGCCGCGCTTTCCAGGAAGTCCGCGCGGCTGAGGCCTCTGCAGCGGGAGCGCCCCCAAACGCCTGTTTCCGACCTCTTTTACTGCTTCGCGCCGCTGAAGCAGGGACGGTTGGACTACCTGGTGCAAAAGGCGGTCGAGATGGGCGCCGGCATTCTCCAGCCCGTCGTCACCCAGCACACGCAAGTGCCGAAGCTCGGCATGCAGCGCCTCGAGGCCAACGTTATCGAGGCGGCCGAGCAATGCGGTATCCTCTCCGTTCCAGAGGTGCGCCAGCCGCTCAAGCTCGACAAGCTGCTCGAGAGCTGGGAGGAGGAAAGGCAACTCGTCTTTTGCGACGAGGACGCACCAGGCAACAACCCGCTCGATGCGCTGCTGGCGCTGAACGGTGCAAGTCTCGGCCTTCTGGTCGGGCCGGAGGGCGGTTTCTCCGATGCCGAGCGGAAGCGCCTGCGCGCGCTGCCCTTCGTCCTGCCGATTCCCCTTGGCCCGCGCATCCTGCGTGCCGACACGGCGGCCGTTGCCGCGCTGGCGCTGATCCAGGCCGCGGCCGGAGACTGGCGCGCCGAGCCGGCAACTGCTTGATGCAGCGTTCAGAACTTTTTGCTTGATTGCCTCGGCCGACTTGGCCAATCAGGCGTTGCATCCGAACGAGAGGCCGGAGGGATGAATGGCGCGCGACACGACCGATAACCGGCCGATCGAAGGGATCGACGAACTGGTGGGCTACATGGCCCGCGGTTCGAAGCCGAAGGAGGCATGGCGAATCGGCACCGAGCACGAGAAGTTTCCGTTCTATGCCGACGGCAACCGGCCCGTCCCCTATGAGGGGCCGCGCGGCATTCGGTCGCTGCTCGAAGGCATGCAGAAGCTGCTCGGCTGGGATCCGATCGAGGATGGCGGGCGCATCATCGGCCTCGTGGAGCCGACGGGCCAGGGAGCGATCTCGCTGGAGCCGGGCGGCCAGTTCGAGTTGTCCGGCGCCGCTCTCGAGACGCTCCACCAGACCTGCCGGGAGGGCAACGCCCATCTGGCGCAACTGCGCGAGATCGCCGAGCCGCTCGGCATCCGCTTCCTGGGCCTCGGCGCCAGCCCCAAATGGCGGCTTTCCGAGACGCCGAGAATGCCCAAGTCGCGCTACGATATCATGTCCGCCTACATGCCCAAGGTGGGCAGCCACGGCCTCGACATGATGTACCGCACCTGCACGATCCAGGTGAACCTCGACTTTTCCTCCGAAACCGACATGCGGCGCAAGATGCAGGTCTCTTCGCGGCTGCAGCCGCTGGCGACCGCGCTCTTCGCCAATTCGCCCTTCACCGATGGAGCCCCGAACGGCTACCAGTCGTGGCGCGCGGAGATCTGGCGCGACACCGACAACCAGCGTTCGGGCCTCTTGCCCTTCGTCTTCTCCGACGGTTTCGGCTTTGTGGATTACGTGGAATGGGCGCTCGACGTGCCCATGTATTTCGTCATTCGCGAGGGGCGCTATCACGACTGCACCCACGTCACCTTCCGCCAGTTCATGGATGGCGCACTGCGCGAGACGGTCCCCGACGGAATGCCCACCATGGGCGACTGGGCCAACCACCTTTCGACGCTCTTTCCCGACGTGCGGCTGAAGCGCTTTCTGGAAATGCGCGGTGCCGACGGTGGCCCCTGGCGGCGCATCTGCGCGTTGCCGGCCTTCTGGGTCGGGTTGCTTTACGACGATGAAGCCCTCGATGCGGCCGAGGAAATGACCAAGGGCTGGAGCTTTGTGGAGGTCCAGGCCTTGCGGGACGCCGTGCCCGTGGAAGGGCTTGCCGCCCGCTTCCGCAATCACGAGCTTCGCGAGGCCGCGCGCGAGGTGCTGGCGATCTCCCGCATGGGGCTGAAGCAGCGCGCGCTGCTCAACCGCGAAGGCTACGACGAGGCGGAATTCCTGAACCCGCTCGACGAAATCGTCGCCCGCGGCACCACCAGCGCGCAGGAGATGATGAGCGCCTTCAACACACGCTGGGGCGGCTCCATCGAACCGGTTTTCTTTGAGCAGGCATATTAGGGGAGCAAGGGAATAGCCATGCGCCGGTAAGGGGCGGCTCCGCGGTTCTGCCGCATTTCTTCCTATCGCCTTACTGCCCGTCTCCTTCCCTCCCCTCATTCATTGACTTTCGGCAACGCGCTTCTTATAAGCCCGGCACGTCCGGGCCGGCTGCCCGGCGCATGGTTCGTGCGCCCCGGCGGTCTGGAATGCTCCTGTTCATCGAGACAGAATAAAGAAGGGCCGCACGCCGCGGTATTAAACAAATGAAGCGCACATATCAGCCCTCGAAACTCGTCCGCAAGCGCCGGCACGGCTTCCGCGCGCGCATGGCCACCAAGGGCGGCCGCCGCGTGATCGCTGCCCGCCGTGCACGTGGTCGCAAGAAGCTCTCGGCATAAGGTGATGGGCGCAGGGCCGAGACGGTGTCTGGCCGGGCGCAGGTACGCCATCCCGCGCGCCTTACGAAGCGCGCCGAGTTTCTGGCGGTGCGCCGTGGAACAAGGCGGCGCGGCCCGTTTTTCCTGCTTGAAGTCCTGGAGCGCGGCGACGACGGCCCGCCGCGTCTGGGAATCACCGTGACCCGCAAGGTCGGCAACGCCGTCGAGCGCAACCGCATCCGGCGCCGCCTGCGTGAGGCGGTGCGCGTCCATGCCGCCGATGACATGGCGCCAGGCACTGACTATGTGATCGTGGGAAGGCGCGAAATATTGAATGCGCCCTTCGCAGCGCTGAAGGAAGAGCTTTCACGCCGTATGAGCGGCAGAAACCCCGTGCGCACGGGCTAAGGACATTCATGGACAACAATCGCAACTTTCTGATCACGATCGCGCTGTCGGTGCTGATCCTGACGGTCTGGCAGGTGTTCTACATGAACCCGCGCATCGAGGAGCAGCGCGAGACCGCTCAGGTCGAGGCGGAGCGCCCCGGCGAGACCACCGCCCAGCAAGGCACCGGAACTGGCGGGGAAGGCAATATCCCGTCGGCGAACGGCGCGCAGGGCGGCACGGTTCCCGGCAGTTCCCCTGCCACGACCGCACCGGCCAGCCGCGAGGCGGCGGTCGGCGCGGCCGAGCGGGTGAAGATAGACACGCCGCGCCTTGCCGGTTCCATCAATCTCACCGGTGCGCGGCTGGATGACCTTCTGCTCAAGGACTACCACGTCACGGTCGACAGGGATTCGCCGAACATCGAACTGCTGAACCCGGCCGCATCGCCGGACGGCTACTATGTGGAGACGGGATATGTCGGCGATGGGGCGGGCACGCTTCCCGGCCCGCAGACCGTATGGATGCTCGAGGAAGGCTCGGTGCTTTCGCCCGGCAATCCGGTCACGTTGCGTTACACCAACGACGCCGGCCTGACCTTCCTGCGCACCTTCTCGGTCGACAGCAATTATCTCTTCACCATTTCCGACACGATCCGCAACGAGGGAGGCGAGGCGGTCGCGCTGAGCAACTATGGCCGCAGCACGCGTCTCGGCCAGCCCGAAACCACCGGCATTTACATCCTGCACGAGGGTTTCATCGGCGTGACCGGCGAGGAAGGCCTGCAGGAGATCAGCTATTCCGAGGCCGAGGACGAGGAGGGCAACGCCATCACGCCCGCAAAGTCCTCGGATGGCTGGCTCGGCATCACCGACAAGTACTGGGCGGTGACCATGGTGCCGCGCGCCGGCGAGGACTTTCAGCCGCGCTACTCCTATTTCCAGGACGGCCGCACGGGCTACCAGGCGGATTTCCTGACCGACCCCGTCACCGTCGCCCCGGGCGGCGAGACGACCGTCGACACGCTGGTCTTTGCCGGCGCGAAGGAGGTCAACGTCATCAACAGCTACGAGCGTGAGCAGGGCATCCGCCAGTTCGAGCTTCTGATCGACTGGGGCTGGTTCTACTTCATTACCAAGCCGATGTTCTATCTCATCGACTGGCTCTTCAAGCTGCTCGGCAATTTCGGCCTCGCCATCCTGGCGACGACCGTTATCGTCAAGCTCATTTTCTTCCCGCTCGCCAACAAGTCCTACAAGTCGATGGCGAACATGAAGAAGGTCCAGCCCGCGCTGATGGAACTCCGCGAGAAATACGCGGACGACAAGATGAAGCAGCAGCAGGCGATGATGGAGCTCTACAAGAAGGAGAAGATCAATCCGCTGGCCGGCTGCTGGCCGATCCTTATCCAGATTCCGGTGTTCTTCGCGCTCTACAAGGTGCTCTACGTCACCATCGAGATGCGCCATGCGCCCTTCTTCGGCTGGATCCAGGATCTCGCGGCGCCTGACCCGACCTCGATCTTCAATCTGTTCGGCCTTCTGCCCTACGACGTGCCGTCCTTCCTCATGATCGGGGTCTGGCCGCTGATCATGGGCGTCACCATGTTTCTGCAGATGCGCATGAACCCGTCGCCGCCCGATCCCACCCAGGCGATGATCTTCAACTGGATGCCGGTGGTCTTCACCTTCATGCTGGCGACCTTCCCGGCCGGTCTCGTCATCTACTGGGCATGGAACAACCTGCTGTCGATCATCCAGCAGGGCGTGATCATGAAGCGCCAGGGCGCCAAGATCGAGCTGTGGGACAATCTGGTAGGCCTGTTCAAGCGAAAGCCGGATCCGGCGGAATAGCCGGAGAGACGGAAAAGTCCGGGGCCCGCTTCGGCGGGCCCTTTTTCCCTGAAGGCGCACTTCGGCAAGTCGGGTCAGGTACCATTAAGGCACGGCGCATCGGACCGGAGGAAAGCCATGCCGCCATCCAGTGAAAGTTCCGTTCCGCAGACCATGGCAGCAATGGTGCTGACCGGCCATGGCGGCACCGACAGGCTCGTCTATCGCAAAGACGTGCCGGTTCCAAAACCGGGACCGGGCGAGATCCTTGTCAAGGTGACAGCCACCGCCAAGAACAACACCGACCGCAAAGCGCGCGAAGGCCTCTATCCCACCAGGGACAAGGGCGATGTGACGTCCTTCCAGATCGGCGGCACGCCCACTTTGACCTTTCCGCGCATCCAAGGGGCCGACGTGGTCGGTCATGTAGCCGCGGTGGGCGAAGGGGTTGATCCCGCACGCATCGGCGAGCGCGGCCTGCTGGATTTCAATCTCTACGCAGACGAACGTCGGGATATCAATCTGACGCCGGACTATTTCGGCCATGGCGCCGACGGGGGCTATGCGGAGTACATTGCCGCTCCGGCGGATCAATTCCATACGGTCGAGAATCGGGAACTTGCCGACGCGGAACTGGCCGCCATGGGCATGTGCTCCTATCAGACTGCGCTGCACATGCTGAACGTCGCGGGCGTTGCGCCGGGCGAGCGAGTTCTCGTGACGGGAGCGAGCGGCGGTGTCGGAACGGCACTCATCCAGCTGTGCCGCATCATGGGCGCCGTGCCCTACGCATTGAGCCAGCGCGAAAAGACGGATGCACTGCTCGCGTTGGGCGCCGAAGCGGTTCTCGACCGGTCCGACATGCAAGGTTTCACGGAGGAGATTCGCGAACTGACCGGCGGTGCGCCGCTCGATGCGGTGATGGATCTCGTCGGCGGCGACATGACCGACCGCTTCATCGACGCGATGGTCTTCGACATGAAGCGCCGCACCACCTATCCGCGCCTGAGTATCGCAGGGGCAAGCGCGGGCAACCTCACCGAAATCATGTGGACGCGCATCTATCTCTACCAAGTCCAGATCTTTGGGGTCTCCCACGGTACGCGTGCTGAAGCCGCACAGTTGATCGCGTGGATACGCGACGGTCGGTTGAAGCCGGTCCTGCACGGTGCGTTCAAGCTTTCCCAACTTCATGAAGCCGAACGTTATTTCGTCGATCGCACGAAGGACTTTCTGGGCAAGATCGTCATTGTGCCCGACTCGGAATGGGCCAGCCACGGTGCGGGCTTCGCCTTGGCCAGTTGATATCCCGCATGTGCAGCGCGCACCATCTGAGGATGGCGGCCGATCACATCGTTTGTTATGCGTCGGCGGTGCGCTATAAGATGTCGAACCATTGGGGAGCATGTTCGATGATCGGCTGACGGGACCGCACATATCGCACGTTCGTCCGGGATCAGGTCCGTCCCGGGGCTTCTCGGAAGAAGCAGACGCGCGAAATCCTCCGTCATTTTCCCGCGACCATGGGGACCGCCATGCATGGACCGAATCCCGAGATCAAACATCCCATCATGATGCATCCACGCGTCGGCTTCCTGAAGCCGCTCGTCGACAAGCCGAACATCGAAATCGGCGAATATACCTATTACGACGATCCGGAGGGGCCGGATCTGTTCGCCGAGAAATGCGTGCTGCATCACTACGAATTCATTGGCGACAAGCTCGTCATCGGCCGCTTCTGCGCCATTGCCGAGGGCGCCCGCTTCATCATGAACGGCGCCAATCACGTGCTGTCCGGCTTTTCCACCTATCCCTTCAACATTTTCGGCCAGGGATGGGAGCAAGGCTTCGACGAGGAGACCTGGCGCCGCGAGGTGCGCGGCGACACGATCGTCGGCAATGATGTGTGGATCGGCTTCGACGCGGTCATCATGCCGGGGGTGAAGATCGGCGACGGCGCGATTGTGGGCGGCCGCTCCGTCGTCACGCGCGACGTGCCGCCCTACGCGGTCGTCGCCGGCAATCCCGCGGAGATGGTCAAGATGCGTTTCGACGCGTTCACCGTGCGCCAGCTCCTCGCCATCGCCTGGTGGAACTGGCCGGCCGACAAGATCACGCGCAATCTGGACGCCATCCGAGGAAACGATCTGGCGCGTCTGGAGGCATCAAAGTGAGCGAGAACGACGCCGTGACGTCGGGCGGCCGGGCCGGCGAAAAGCTTTTCGCGCGGCCGTGGATTTTCATCCGTGGCGTGCCGGCGATGAAATTCCTGCCTCCCGAGGGTCCATCCGAGGTGGCGTTTGCCGGCCGATCCAACGTGGGAAAGTCGTCTCTTATCAACGCGCTGGTGAGCCGCAAGGGGCTTGCCCGCACCTCCAACACACCGGGCCGAACGCAGGAACTCAATTATTTCGTTCCCGAGGGCTACAGCGGCGAGAAGGGCGACCTGCCGCCGATGGCGCTCGTCGACATGCCCGGCTACGGCTTCGCCAAAGCGCCCAAGGCGAAGGTCGATGCCTGGACCAAGCTCGTCTTCGACTATCTGCGCGGCCGCGTGACGCTGAAGCGCGTCTATCTGCTGATCGACGCACGCCATGGCATCAAGACGGTCGACGACGAGGTGATGGACCTGCTCGACACCGCCGCCATCTCCTACCAGGTGGTGCTGACGAAGGCCGACAAGATAAAGCCCCCGGCGCTCGCCCGGCTTGTCGAGGAGACGCGGCAAAAGCTCGCGAAGCGCCCCGCCGCCTTTCCCGAGATCGTCGCCACGTCCTCGGAGAAAGGACTGGGCATCGACGACCTGCGCGCGGCAGTCCTGCGCGCGGTCGACCATGGTTGAGTGCCTGTCTGCTCCTGGAGAGAAGAGATCAGGGCGCCTACGCTGTCTCTCCCGGCCGGAACGTCAGCGCCACGCCGTTGATGCAGTGGCGCTTGCCGGTGGGCGGCGGACCATCGTCGAAGATATGGCCCAGATGCCCGCCGCAGCGCCGGCAATGGCATTCCGTGCGCACCATGAAGAAGGAGCGGTCGTCCTTCGTGCCGATGGCGCCGGGCAGCGACTCCCAGAAGCTCGGCCAGCCGGTGCCGGAATCGTATTTGACTTCCGACGAATAGAGCGGAAGATCGCAGCCCGCGCAGTGGAAAAGGCCAGCCCGCTTTTCGTCGTTCAGCGGACTGGAGAATGCGCGCTCCGTCGCCTCCTCGCGCAGCACGTCATACTGTTCGGGCGTCAGGATGGCGCGCCACTCTTCTTCCGATTTCACGATCTCGAAGCTCTCGGCCTTGGCGCTTCCGCGCGAACCGGCGCGAAACATCAGCGCACCGCCGGCGAGCGCGGTGACGGCGCCAATGCCGCCATACAGGAAATTGCGCCGTTTCATCGTCTCGTCCTCCGTTCGGACCGGAGATTAGGCGCGCTTGCCGTATCACGGCAAATCAATGGGCCGTGAGGGAATTTGAAGCGGAACGTTTGCCTGCCGCCGCGAATGCGCTATGAGACCGCTGGTCGATCAAGCCTTGGGGGCCGAGATGACGGAGAATGCCGGGATTGCCGAAGACCAGGCCCGCCTGCTTTCGGCGGCGCTGCCCTATATGCAGCGCTACGAGAACTCCACGGTCGTGGTGAAATATGGCGGCCACGCCATGGGCGATGCCATGCTCGGCCGCGCCTTTGCCCGCGACGTGGCGCTTCTGAAGCAGTCCGGCGTCAACCCCATCGTCGTCCACGGCGGCGGGCCGCAGATCGGCTCCATGCTCAAGAGCATGGGCATCGAATCGAAATTCGAGAACGGCCTTCGGGTCACTGACCAGGAGACGGTCGAGATCGTCGAGATGGTTCTGGCCGGCTCGATTAACAAGCAGATCGTCGCCCTCATCAACGCCGAGGGCGAATGGGCGATCGGCCTGTGCGGCAAGGACGGCAACATGGTCTTTGCCGAAAAGGCCCGCAAGACCGTGACCGACCCCGATTCCAACATAGAGCGCGTGCTCGACCTCGGCTTCGTCGGCGAGCCGGTGGAGGTCGACCGCACGCTTCTGGACCTGCTCGCCCGCTCCGAGATGATCCCCGTGATCGCACCCGTGGCGCCGGGCCGCGACGGCCACACATACAACATCAACGCCGATACGTTCGCCGGCGCCATCGCCGGCGCCGTCCAGGCCAAGCGGCTCCTCTTTCTCACCGACGTTCCGGGTGTTCTCGACCGCAACGGCAAGCTCATCGATGAACTCACCGTCGCCGATGCGCGCGCCCTGATCCGGGACGGGACGATCGCCGGCGGCATGATCCCGAAGGTCGAGACCTGCATCGAAGCGATCGAGCGCGGCGTGGAGGGTGTCGTTATCCTCAACGGCAAGACCGCGCACTCGGTCCTGCTCGAACTCTTCACCGAGCACGGCGCCGGTACGCTGATCGTGCCCTGACCCCCGCCGGCCTCCTTTCGAGCCCTGAAGGCCTCAGCCGATCAGCATCAGCGCCACGATCCCGGCGACGATCAGCACGCAGCCGGCCACTTCCGTGCGGTTGATCCGCTCGCCGAAGAAATAGACGGACGAGGCGAAGGTGAAGATCATTTCCACCTGAGCCAGTGCCTTCACCACCGCCGCCTGCTGCAGCGTCATTGCCGTAAACCAGCCGAGCGAGGCCGTGGCACCGACGAAGCCAGCGAAGAGCGAGGGCTTCCAGGCTCGGCCGATACGCACCAGCTCATCGCGGTCCCGCCACAGCATCCAGCCCGCCATGAGGACCGTCTGGAAGCCGATGGTGAACATCAAAGTCGTGGCTGCCTGCATCAGGAAGTTCGGCCCCCCGAGCGAAAGCGAGGCGGCGCGGTAGGAGACTGCGGCGATGCCGAACAGGGTGCCCGAGGCGAGCCCGATGAGGGCGTTGCGGCTGACCAGCGAGGCGAAAAGATTGCGCCAGCTCATTGTCGTGTGGGCGACCGAGATCAGCATGACGCCGACGACCGTGATCGCGATCGCCGCCAGCGCCCCAGGGCCGGCCAATTCGCCGAGGAAGATCAACCCGAAGATCGCCGCCTGCACCGGCTCCGTGCGCGAATACGCTGTGCCGACCGCGAAGTTGCGGAAGGAGAAGAGATGGATGAGCAGGAAGTTCGCGGCGATTTGCGTCGTTCCGCCGATGAGGACCCACACCAGGAACCTGCCGTTCGGCTGCGCGAAGGCGAAATCTGCGAAAACATGCAGCGCCAGGACGAAGAGAACGGCGAAAGGCAGGCCGAAACCGAAGCGAACGAAGGTGGCGCCGGTCGTGCCCATGACGCCCTTCAGGTGTTTTTGCGCCACCGAGCGCAGGTTCTGCAAAAACGCGGCCGCGATGGTGATGGGGATCCAAAGTTCCATGGAAATGTCCGAAATGGCGGGCGGGCAAGATGCCAAGACCTACCGGCCTCGCCTCATCGGCGCAAGCATGCTTGGCTGGCGGCGCAGTCCGTTGCGTTCATCGCGCGCCGGCAAACCGTTTCCATCAGGTTTGCGTTGAAAAGGCAGGCGAAACATCTGACATAGGAAGCATGACAAACCGTCCCGATCCGGCCCGATTCGCCCATGTCACCGACTGGGTGTTCGATCTCGACAACACACTTTATCCCCACGACAGCAATCTGTTTTCACAGATCGACGTGCGGATGACTGCCTATGTGTCGGAACTGCTGCAGCTTTCTCGCGAGGACGCGCGCACGCTGCAGAAGGCGCTCTATCGCGAGTTCGGCACGACGCTGAAGGGGCTGATGGAGCGCTATCGCGTCGATCCGGACGACTTTCTGCAGAAGGTGCACGATATCGACTACGACTGGCTGCAGCCGGATCCCGCACTTGGCGAGGCCATCCGTGCCCTACCCGGCCGCAAGTTCATCTTCACCAACGGCAGTCGCCGACACGCCGAGTGCGCCGCACGCCAGCTCGGCATTCTCGACCATTTCGAGGATATATTCGATATCGTCGCCGCCGGCCTCACCCCGAAGCCGGCGGCCGAAAGCTACGACCTGTTTCTCGCCCTGAACACGATCGTCGGTTCGGATGCGGTGATGTTCGAGGACCTGGCGCGCAATCTTCTGGTCCCCAAGCATCTCGGGATGACCACCGTGCTGATCGTGCCGAAGAATTTCGAGCCGACCTTCTCGGATATCTGGGAGCAGGACAAGGAACAGGAAGACCACGTCGACTACGTGACGGACGACCTCACGCACTTCCTGCGCGCCGTTGCGCCAGGCTAGCTAACGCCGTCGCTTTTCTGGCCGGTAGGCGGCACGCTCCAGCACCTTCTGTGTTTCGCTGTCCTTGTCGGAACCGAGCAGTGTGCCGAGACCGCGATTGGCACGGGTGTCTTTCTCGATGCGCTCTTCGGGCGTCTCTTCTTCCGCGTCCCGGGCTTTCTGGGGCTGCGACTTGGTCGCGTGCCCCAGGTCCCTGGCCTGCTGGCCATCCATGATGTCGTCGTCAGGTACGCTTCTGGGCATATCGGCCTCCTCTATTCAAGGAAGAAACGCCGCGAGGCCTGTCGGCGTTCCCTAGGGGCGCAGCGCCGCCGCCGTGCTCTACAGCTTGTAGAACGCCGCTATATGGGACCACGCGTCCTCGGCGGTGTCGACGAAGGTGATGAGTTCCTCGTCGCCCGGCGAGATGGTGCCTTGCTCGGCCAGGAACTCGAGGTCGATGGCGCGCTCCCAGAACGTACTGCCGAAGAGGATCACCGGCATGCGTTCCATGCGGCCGGTCTGGATGAGGGTCAAGGCCTCGAAGAGCTCGTCCATCGTGCCGAAGCCACCGGGAAAGACGGCCACGGCCTTGGCCCGCATCATGAAATGCATCTTGCGGATCGCGAAGTAGTGGAAGTTGAAGCACAGCTCCGGCGACACATAAAGGTTCGGCGCCTGCTCGTGCGGCAGGACGATATTGAGGCCGATGCTCGGGGCCCCACAGTCAGTGGCACCGCGGTTGCCCGCCTCCATGACGCCCGGCCCGCCGCCGGTCACCACCACATATTCGCGGTAGCGCGATTTGGCCGACTGCTCCGAGCACAACCGCGCGAACTTGCGCGCTTCGTCGTAATAGCGGCTGTTGTCCTCGAGGTTCTTTTTCTGCACCTCGTTCTTCGCCGCCCACGCCTCGCCGCCCGGTTCGGGAATGCGCGCGCCGCCGAACAGGATGACGGTGGAGCGGATGCCGCGCTCGGCCAGCACCATCTCCGGTTTCAAAAGCTCGAGTTGCAGGCGCACCGGCCTGAGCTCGCGGCGCGTCATGAAGTCCTCGTCGTCCCAGGCAAGCCGGTAGGTCTCGGCGCGCGTCTGCGGCGTGTCGGGTACGCTGCGGGCGCGTTTCAGGTCCTCGTCGGAATGCGGCAGGGGTGTCCAGCCGCTTCTGTCCTCTGTTTTCATGCGGTCCCTGTCCCGTGTTCCGGCGCGTCCCCCCGCGCGGCCGCGATTGACCCTTTCCGGCGCTTCGCATAGGTTCGCGCCGGCTTGTCTTGCAAGCCCATTCTGACCTTATTTTGCAGCCCTTAACAGCCCGTGTAGCGGAGACAACCTGCAGATGAAGAACCCGGACATCGCCGCCCTCGAGCAAACGGTGGAAAAAGCGTTCGAGGAGCGCGATTCCGTGACGGTCGAAACGCGCGGCGAGGTGCGCGAGGCGGTGGGGGAAGCGCTGGCCTTGCTCGACAGCGGAAATGCGCGCGTCGCCGAGCGGGGGGCTGACGGCACCTGGCAAGTGAACCAGTGGCTGAAGAAGGCCGTGCTGCTCTCCTTCCGGCTCAATCCGATGCAGATCATCAAGGGCGGGCCGGGCGAGGCAGTCTGGTGGGACAAGGTGCCTTCCAAGTTCGACGGCTGGGCGGCCGGCGATTTCGAGCGCGCCGGCTTCCGCGCCGTGCCCAATTGCGTGGTGCGCCACTCCGCCTATGTGGCGCCGGGCGTCGTCCTCATGCCCTCCTTTGTGAATCTCGGCGCCTATGTCGGCAAGGGCGCCATGGTCGACACATGGGCGACGGTGGGCTCCTGCGCGCAGATCGGCGAGAATGTGCACCTGTCCGGTGGTGTGGGCATCGGCGGTGTGCTGGAGCCGATGCAGGCCGGCCCTACCATCATCGAGGACCATTGCTTCATCGGCGCGCGCTCGGAGGTGGTCGAAGGCTGCATCGTACGCGAGGGCTCCGTGCTCGGCATGGGTGTGTATATCGGCAAGTCCACCAAGATCGTCGACCGGGCGACGGGCGAGGTTTTCTATGGCGAGGTGCCGCCCTATTCCGTCGTGGTGGCCGGCACCATGCCGGGCAAGCCCATGGGCAACGGCGAGCCGGGCCCGGGCCTCTATTGTGCCGTGATCGTCAAGCGCGTCGACGAGAAGACCCGCGCCAAGACGTCGATCAACGAGCTTCTCAGGGACTGACGGCGCAAAAGGGGGCGGGCGGACGTGGACGGAAAACAGCTCAAGTGGCTCTTCTTCGGCTTTTCCGGTCGCGTCAGCCGCATGGCCTATTTCCTGGCCGGCCTTCTCCTGGCGATCTTCCAGGCCTTCGCGCTCTACCAGTTCACCCTGGCGCCGGAGGAAAGCAGCGCCAGCCAGGTATGGGCAACGCTCTTCTGGACCGTCTTCTTCATCTCCGTCTGGTCCTATGTGGCGCTGGGGGTGAAGCGGCTACACGATTTCGGCAAGCCGGGCATCTTCGCCGTGACGCTGTTCATTCCCATGGTCTCGATCCTCGCCTTCATCGTCCTGTGCCTCTATCCCGGCGATCCCGGTGGGAACGAATACGGGGAGCGGACCAACGCGCCGCGGTGAGCCGACTTGGCGGATGACAGCAGCGCCTGCTTCGACTATCCCTCGCTTTATGACATTGCCTACGGATCCAGTTGCCAATCTGTCCGCTCTCATCCGCTGTCCTTCCGTTACGCCGGAAGAGGCCGGAGCGCTCACCGCCTTGGAGAAGATGCTCGCGCCTCTCGGTGCGACGGTTGAACGGCCGATCTTCCGTGACGGCGGAACACCGGATGTGGAGAATCTCTATGCCCGTCTCGGCGAGGGCGGCCCGCACCTGATGTTCGCCGGCCATACGGACGTGGTGCCCCCCGGCGACGAGGGTGCCTGGCGGCATCCGCCCTTCGCCGCGGAGGTTGCCGACGGCGCCATGTTCGGCCGCGGTGCGGTGGATATGAAGGGGGGCATCGCCTGTTTCGTCGCAGCCCTCGGGCGGTATGTGGACGCCCACGGGGCGCCCCGGGGCTCCGTCTCGTTCCTCGTCACCGGAGACGAGGAGGGCCCGGCGGTCAATGGGACGGTGAAGCTCCTCGAATGGGCCAGAGAGCGCGGGGAGACGTGGGACGCCGCGCTGGTCGGCGAGCCGACCAACCGCGAGATGCTGGGCGACATGATCAAGATCGGCCGGCGCGGCTCGCTGTCGGGCCGGATCACCGTCCGCGGGAGACAAGGCCACGTGGCCTATCCTCATCTGGCGGACAATCCGGTGCGCGGCCTTCTCGCGTTCGCCGAGGCGCTTCTCCAACCGCCATTCGACGAGGGAACGTCCGATTTCCCGCCGAGCAATCTGGAGCTCACGTCGATCGACGTGGGCAATCCCGCCGTCAACGTCATTCCCGCCCGCGCCACGGCCGCCTTCAACGTGCGTTTCAACGACCTGTGGGAGACTGAAACCCTGCAGGCCGAAATTCACCAGCGCCTCGATCGTGCGGCGGCCGGCGAGAACCGATACAGACAGGAGCGGCCAGACCCGGTCGACTTCGACATCGAATGGCGCGATCGTCCGAGCCCGGCTTTTCTCACACGAAACGAAAGGTTGGTGAAGACGCTTGCGGCCGCCGTCGGCGCGGTCACGGGCCGCCGGCCCGAGCTTTCCACCTCCGGCGGCACCTCCGACGCCCGCTTCATCAAGGACTACTGTCCGGTGGTCGAGTTCGGCCTCGTCGGCCAGACCATGCACATGGTGGACGAGCGGGTCGCGCTCGAAGACCTGGAGACGCTGACGCGCATCTACACGCGTTTCCTGGACGATTGGTTTGCCTGATGCCCTCAGGTGCGGAAGTTCAAGAACATCTGACCGGAGTCTGGCGCATAATGACGGGCCGGGCCGATGGCTTCAAGATGCTCGACCTGTCCGTCGACGGCTTCTGGAATTCGTTTTTCGCCATCGTCGTGGCGCTGCCCGCACTGGTCGTCGGATGGGTCGGGATCGCCAACGACATGGCGGGAATGCTTACCTTCGAACTCAGATTGTCCCTTTTGTTGCGGCTGTTCCTGGCCGATATCGGCGCCTGGATCCTGCCGCTGGTCGTGCTGGCCGTGGCCGCCCGCCCGGCCGGCATTGCAAACCGTTTCGTCCACTACGTGGTAGCCAGCAACTGGGCCTCGGCTATCTTCGCATGGCTGATGCTGCCGCCTGCGCTTTTGCGCATGTTCATGCCTTCCGCGGGGGAACTGATCGTTCTCGTCTCGCTTCTCCTGTTTGTGGCGACGCTCGTCCTCTCCTGGCGGGTGACGGTGGCCGCGATCGCCCGGGGGCCGTCGGTCGGCTCGGCCGTCTTCTTCGCCATGCTGGTCACCTCAATCGGTGTGCTGATGAGCTTGCAGGCCCTGCTCGGGCTCGACATTCAGTAGTCGACACGGACGAGGTACAGTCCTTGCGGCGGTGCCACGGGGCCACAGGCAGCGCGGTCGCGCGCCGCAAGCGCTCGCTCCACATCCTCCGCCATCCAGGCGCCTTCCCCGACCCTTTTCAGCGTGCCGACGAGGGAGCGCACCTGATTGTGCAGGAAGGAACGCGCGGAGGCACGGATCTCGATAATCTCGCCCGCGCGCAATACATCCAGCCGGTCGAGCGTCTTTACCGGGCTCTTCGCCTGGCATTGGACGGAGCGAAAGGTGGTGAAATCGTGCTTGCCGAGGAGGCGCTGTGCCGCATCATCCATGGCCTCGGTGTCGAGCCGGCGCACCACGTGCCAAGCCCGGCCGCGCTCGAGCGCCGGCGGCGCGCGCCGGTTGACGATCCGGTAGAGATAGTGCCGTGCCCGGGCGGAGAAGCGCGCATCGAAGTCCGCCGCCGCCTCGGCAGCGCCGAGCACGCTGACGGTTTCGCCGGCGAGACCGAGATGGGCGTTCACCGCGTCGCGCACGGTATCGGCTTTCCAGGTATGGGTGAGGTCGAAATGGGCGACCTGGCCCAGCGCATGGACGCCGGCATCCGTGCGCCCGGCCCCGCGCAGGATCACGTCCTCGCCGCTGAAGGCGGCGATCGCCTTTTCGATCGCTTCCTGGACGCTGGGCTGTCCGGCCTGGCGCTGCCAGCCGGCATAGGCCGCGCCGTCATATTCGACGTCGATACGATAGCGCGGCATGGTCAGCCGAGATCCGAAAAGGGCGCGGCATAGTCGAGCCGGCCGGTCGTTGGCGCCTCGTCCCAGGCCAGCGCCTGCAGGGCCTCGCCCTGATAGACGCTTTCGAAATTCGCCGCGCGCGCATGCGTATAGCCGAAACGGCAGTAATAGGCGGGATCGCCGAGCACGACCGACAGGCGTTCGCCCAACCGCTGCAACTCCAGATGCGCTTCGTCCACCAAAGCCGTACCGATGCCTTCGCCCTGATGGGTCGGAGCGACGGCGAGAGGCGCCAGCGCCACTGCGGGAAACGAGGTCTCTTCCTGTCTCACCATCAGGCGGGAGAAAAGAATATAGCCGCGGGGATCTCCGTCGCGCTCGGCGACGAGCGAAAGGACGATGTGGCCGCCCGCGCGCAATGCATCCACCAGTCGCGCCTCGCCCTCGGTGCCAAAGGCGCTGGTGAGCAGCGCACCGATCGCTGACCGGTCCTGCGGGTCTTCCGGGCGTATGACGACGGCGCTCATGACAGGCGGTCCCCCTTCTCGAGCTTAGCGCCGCGCAGGAAATCACCGGCCGAAACCGGCTTGCCGCCGGCGCGCTGCAGCGTGACGAGGCGCACCGCTCCCGTCCCGCAGGCGACAGTGAGATCATCAAGAACCGTTCCCGGAGAACCACTGCCTTCAGAAAGCTCTGCGCGCAACAGCTTCAGGCGCTCGCTCCGCCCGCCGAGATTCATCGTGCACCAGGCACCGGGAAAGGGCGCAAGCCCGCGGATGTGGTTGTGGACCTCTCTGGCCGGGCGGCGCCAGTCCACACGCGTCTCGTCTTTGGAGATCTTTTGCGCGTAGGTGGTCCCCTCCTCCGACTGCGACTCCAGCCGGAGTTCCTTGCGTTCAAGCTTCGCAATCGCTTTGGCCATGAGCAGCGCGCCCTTTTCCTTCAGCACGTCGTGCAATTCACCGGCGGTCATGTCAGGCCCGATCGGCACACGCTCGGTCAGCCCCACGGGCCCGGTGTCCAGCCCTTTCTCCATCTTCATCACCATGACGCCCGTCTCGCGGTCGCCGGCCATGATGGCGCGCTGGATGGGCGCAGCGCCGCGCCAGCGCGGCAGCAGCGAGGCATGGCCGTTGTAGGCGCCGAAGCGCGTGCCTTCCAGCACCGGCTTCGGCAGAATGAGACCGTAAGCCACCACCACCGCCGCATCCGCTTTGAGGGCACGAAAGGAGGCATGTTCTTCCGTCGGCTTCAATGATTCCGGCGTACGCACGGGCAGGCCGAGTGCTTCAGCCGCCTGATGCACGGGGGATTTCACCAGTTCCAGCCCGCGCCGGCCGGCCGGTCGCGGCGGCTGCGTGTAGACAGCCGCGATCTCATGCCCGGCCCCGGCCAGCGCACGAAGCGTCGGCACGGAGAAATCCGGCGTTCCCATGAAAACGAGGCGTAGGGGCATGACTTGATCCGGTGCCTGGAAGACGTTGTCTTGAAACGCCGTCGGGCGTTCGCACCCCGTTTCAAACGGGTTTACACGCTTCAGGTCAAGGCCCTCGAAGCTCCACACGTTCCGTGTTGCGAGCATTGCACCGTCAGCAACAACTGGCTGCGATCATCGCGTCTTCCGAGTTCATTGTCCGGCCGGTGGCGCGTCGGGCAGTGCTCACGCGTCGGTGGATACCGGCGGCTGGTGGCCGAAGGGCAGAATTCGACCCTCGAACTTGTACTTGATGTGCGTGACGTCTAGAGGCAGTTAGGAGACGCAGTGTCAAACGAAATGCGCCTCGCGCCGGGACCACGTAGCGGCTAGGACACTGCATCTTTTGAGCGCAAAGCGGGATTGCACCCATGCCGAAAAATTTTCTTGTACTTCTCGGACGAATTCTCATCGCCGTGATCTTCGTCGCCTCCGGTTTCGGCAAACTCACCGATATCGCCGGCACCGCCGGCTATTTCGGCAGCATCGGCCTGCCGATGCCGACCGCCACGAGCTGGATCGTGGGACTGCTGGAATTCCTCGCCGGGCTGGCCGTTCTGTTCGGCCTGTGGACGCGGATCGCCGCGGTGGCGCTGGCCGCCTTCACCGTAGGGGCGGCGCTCGTCGCGCATCTCGATTTCGCCGATCAGATGCAGGTCATCAACCTGATGAAGAACCTCGCCATGGCCGGCGGTCTCCTGGTCCTGGCCGCACACGGCCCGGGAGCGATCTCGGTCGACTCCCGCGGCGGTTGAAGTTGCACGCGGCCTCAACCTTGGAACGGCCGATCACGAGGAGGTGATGGCTCGGGGGTGCCTTCTCAAAAGCCGGTGAGACGGGCGCGGGCGCATTGCCGGGCGCCCGGGAACAAGTCATGACAGGCGCCGGAACCGATAAGAGCCTGAACAGGCCGGCGAAGGCGCGAGATGACCAAGGCGGACGACAGGAAAGGCGCAGCGTATCGCCGCACGGCGTGGCGGTTCGCACCGCTGGTCGTCATCATGCTCGCACTCGCTGCCACCTACGCCCTGGGCTGGCACCGCCACCTCAGCATTTCCGGGCTGGCCGAAAGCCGTGCGGTTCTGAAAGCCTATGTGGATCTGCACCCCGTGCTGGCGCCCGCCCTGTTCGTCCTGGTCTATGCGGCCGCGGTGGCGATCTCGTTTCCCGCCGCTTCGCTGCTGACGGTCGCCGGCGGCTTCCTCTTCGGATGGCTTGTCGGCGGAACGCTCGTGATCATCGCCGCGACGACGGGTGCGACGCTCCTCTTCCTCGCCGCGCGCACGGCCTTGCGCGGCGTCTTGCGGGCGCGGGCGGGTGAACGCATCTCCCGGCTGGCCGACGGCTTCGAGGCCAGTGCGTTCGGCTATCTCCTGATCTTGCGCCTCGCCCCTGTCTTCCCCTTCTGGCTCGTCAACATCGCGCCCGCCTTTTTTGACGTGCGGGTGAGCACCTATGTGGGCGCGACCGCGCTCGGCATCATGCCGGGCTGCTTCGCCTACGCCTATCTGGGAGAGGGCCTGGAAAGCGTCCTTCTGGCGGCGGCCCAATCCGGGCAGGATCTGCACTTCAGGGAACTCGTGACGCCGGAACTGACGCTGGCTCTGTTTCTGCTTGCCGCTTTGGCGGCCGTGCCCATCCTGCTAAGACGGTTGCGGGGTGCCGGCTCATCCTGATCTTCATCGGCTTCAGGCGTTTTTCATGACCACGCTTCTCAAACCGGATATCTGCGTCATCGGCGGCGGTTCGGGCGGGCTTTCCGTCGCGGCGGCGGCGGCCGCCTTCGGCGTGCCGGTGGTGCTGATCGAGAAGGGCAGGATGGGCGGCGACTGCCTGAACTATGGCTGTGTGCCCTCCAAGGCGCTGCTGGCGGCGGGAAAGCATGCGCACCAGTTCTCCCGCGGCCGCCCTTTCGGGGTGGCGGATGTGGAGCCCGAGATCGATTTCGCGCAGGCGATGAAGCATGTCGAGCGGGTGATCGGTGCAATCGCACCCAACGACTCGGTCGAGCGCTTCACGGCGCTGGGGGTGCGGGTGCTCAAAGAGGAAGCGCGCTTTCAGGACCCGCGCACGGTCGTGGCCGGCGATCATGTGATCCGCGCCAGGCGCTTCGTGATCGCCACGGGCTCCGCGCCGGCCGTCCCACCGATACCCGGGCTCGACACCGTGCCCTTTCTCACGAACGAAACGATCTTCGCGCGGCGGCGGCTGCCGCGGCACCTGGTGGTGATCGGCGGCGGGCCGGTGGGCATTGAACTGGCCCAGGCGCACCGGCGGCTCGGTTCACGCGTCACGGTCATCGAGGCCGCGGCGGCGCTCGGCAAGGAAGACCCGGAACTGGCGGCAGTGGTCCTTGAGCGCCTGCGGGCGGAAGGGGTGGACATCCATGAGCAGGCGAAAGTGGAACGCGTGGAAAGGCATGGACGCACCGGGATCCGCATCCACCTCGAACGCGCGGAGGAGCCGCTGACGGTCGAGGGCTCGCATTTGCTCGTGGCGACGGGGCGCAAACCCGATCTGAAGCCGTTGGCGCTGGAAAAGGCGCGCATCGCTCATGACGCGCGCGGTATCAAGGTGAACAGGGCCCTGCGCACCACCAACAGGCGCGTCTATGCCATTGGAGATGTCACCGGCGGGCTGCAGTTCACCCATGTTGCCAATCATCATGCCGGCCTTGTCACACGCGCGCTCCTGTTCCGGCTGCCGGCCCGTGAGAACCGCCTCGTCATTCCGCGGGTCACCTATACGGACCCCGAACTCGCGCATATCGGGCTCACCGAGTCCGAGGCGCGGGCGCACGAGCGCGGCGTCAAGGTGCTGCGCTGGCCCTATGCCGAAAACGACCGGGCCCAGACCGAGCACCGCACGGAAGGCTTCATCAAGCTCGTCGCCGGGCGCGGCGGGCGGCTCCTCGGCGTGACGATCGTCGGCGCGGAGGCCGGCGAGATGATGAACTTCTGGTCGCTGACCCTGTCGAAGGGTTTGCGCATCAAGGACATCGCCGGCTATGTGGCCCCCTACCCGACCATGAGCGAGATCGGCAAGCGCGCCGCGCTCGCCTATTACGGCGAGGCCACCCGGAGATCATCGGTGCGTAGACTGATTCGCTTCCTGCGTTTATTCGGTTAGACTCGGGGGCTCCGGGAAGCCCGGCACGACCGGAGCATCTCTGGCAGGGAGCGGCCATGGCCGAGAATGAACGGCAGGACGGGCGCAACGAGGCAGCGGACGACCGGCGCGCGGTGCCGCTGACGCGCGGGCTGTCGACGAAATTGCTCCTTCTGACCATCCTCTTCGTGATGCTGGCGGAGGTGCTGATCTTCATTCCCTCCGTCGCCAATTTCGCCCAGCAATGGATGCGCCAGCGGCTGCAGAGTGCAGCAGCCGTCGGCATCGTTCTGATGGAAGGCGATCCCGACAGCCTGAGCCGCCGCGCCAGCAACGACGTCCTGATGGCGACCGGCGCCATGGCCATCGCGGTGCGCGACGGCGGGACCTCGCGCCTGCTCGTCGTCTCGCAGATGCCGCCGGAGATCGACATGCACGCCGACCTCGACAATGTCGGCCCGCTCAAGGCGATCCGGCAGGCCTTCGGCACGATGTTCTTCGGTGGCGACAGGGTTCTGCGCGTGTTCGGCCGCGTCGGCGAAAGCCGCAACCAATACGAAATCATCATCCCCGACAGCGCGTTGCGTTCGGCCATGCTGGTCTATGCGCGTAACGTAGCCGTACTTTCGCTCATCATCTCGCTTTTCACGGCGATGCTGGTCTTCTATGCCATCAACCGCATCATGATCGGCCCGATCCGCGCCATGACCCGATCCATGCTGGCTTTCGCGGCAGCGCCCGACGACGCTGAGCGCATCATCAAGCCGGAAGACCGGGACGACGAGATTGGCATCGCCGAGCGGGAGCTTGCCGGCATGCAGGAAACACTCAACCGGGCGCTCGGCGAGCGCAAGCGGCTGGCAGATCTCGGCCTTGCGGTCTCCAAGATCAACCACGACATGCGCAACATGCTGGCCGCGGCCCAGCTCATGTCCGACCGCCTGGCGCAGATCAAGGACCCGACGGTACAGTCGCTGACGCCGAAGCTGGTGCGTACGCTCGACAGGGCCGTCTCCTATTCCGAAGGGGTTCTGGCCTATGGCCGCGCCCAGGAGGCGCCGCCATCGCGCCGGCGGTTGCAGCTTCACGCGCTGGTGGAGGACGTGCGCGCCACGCTCGGCATCGACCCGGCCAGCGGGATCGAGTTCGTGAACAAGGTGGATCCGCTTCTCGAAGTGCACGCGGATTCGGAACAGCTTTTCCGCGTGCTCGCCAATCTGTGCCGCAACGCCGTCCAGGCCATGTCGGGCAAGGACGAGGCGGCGCTGGTGCGGCGGCTGACCGTCTCCACCCTGCGGGAGAACGGCGCTCTGCGCATCTTCGTGGCCGATACCGGGCCCGGTCTGCCGCCGCGGGCGCGCGAGAACCTCTTCACCGCCTTCCGCGGCTCGGCCAGAAGCGGCGGCACGGGCCTTGGCCTGGCCATCGCCCAGGAACTGGTGCGCGCCCATGGCGGGGAAATCTCCCTTGTGGAAAGCGGCAGCGGGCACACGGTCTTTGCCATAGACCTGCCCGATGCCGTCCGCGTGCCGTCAACACCGGCCAGAACCGGCCAGAGGCACGAATCTGCGCGGTGAACGGCCGGCCGGAGACACATGACCCGTTCCGGCGCCATTGGCGTGCCGGTGAAAAAGCGTTTAAGATTTGTCACTTCCGTGCTTGCTTTTGCCGTCCTCTATCGTTAGGTAAGCGGCGTTCGGCCAACGGCCGGTTCGGCCTTGATGGCCGCTGCCGAAGCAGCAAAGCGCCCGTAGCTCAGCTGGATAGAGCACCAGACTACGAATCTGGGGGTCGGGAGTTCGAATCTTCCCGGGCGCGCCACTTTTGCATTTCCGCCACGCCACATCGAAATTGCCGCCGCTCGCCGCCGAACTGCGCCCGGGCGATGGCCGCTACGCACCGCTATAGCCGTCCAACGAGTCTGCCACCCGGTCCCACAAGCCGCAGTATAGTCAAATTGATCGGGCAGCCCAACCGTTCGGCGTTCCATGCGCACTCCAAAAACCAATTGCAAAATGCAATCATTCGAGCTAGCTTATAATCGATCGCGTTACGCAGCCACAACGCGCGGATGTGCCGCGTGAGGAGGGAAGCGGGCATGGCTAAGCTCGTGTTTGGAATGAACCAATCCCTGGACGGCTACGTCGACCATATGGCGTTTGCGCCAAGCCCCACGCTCTTCCGCCACTTCATCGAGGAGGCGCAGGGGCAGGCGGGCAGCGTGTATGGTCGCCAAATGTACGAGGTCATGCGTTACTGGGACGATGATCATCCTGAATGGAATGCAGAGGAACGCGCCTTCGCAGCGGCGTGGCGGAAACAGCCGAAATGGGTCGTCTCGCGCTCGTTGAAGTCGGTCGGTCCCAACGCCAGGCTTGTTGAGGGTGATCTTGAGGGCGCGATCCGCGCGTTGAAGGCCGAGCGCGACGGGGAGATCGAAGTTGCCGGCCCGGACTTGGCGCGAAGCCTCACCGAACTTGGCCTGATCGACGAGTATCGAATCTACCTGCACCCCGTCGTGCTTGGTCACGGCAAGCCGTATTTCGCCGGACCCAGGCCGCGGCTCCGTCTTGTGGCCAGTGACCGGATCGGCGAGGATGTGGTCAAATTGACCTACGTTCCCGCTTAGTCTCGCGACGGGACCTGTCGGTCCGCTCACGGCTCTCAAACCGGCACAGTTAGAAACACCTGATCTCGCAGCTTCATGCACCGCGGGCGTACTGCGCTGGCGACGCCCCCATGCGCCGCGAGAACGCCGAGCTGAAGGCACTCGTTGAGCCATATCCGATCTTCGCCGCAATCTCCGCGATGCTGTGCTGCCGCGATCGAAGCATGTGCTTGGCGAGCGTCATCCGCCAGCTTTGCAGGTATTCCATCGGCGCCATGCCCACCACCCGGTTGAACCGTGTGAAGAAGGCCGAGCGGGACAGCCCCGCCTCGCGCGCCAGCTCGGCGACGCTCCATGCGCGGTCCGGCGCCGCGTGGATGACGCGTAGCGAGCGGGTCAACCGGTCATCCGTCAGGCCGCGCAGCAGGCCTGGCGTGGCGCCCGTCCCCGTCGAGGAACGCAGAGCTTCGATGAGCAGCACCTGCAGCAGATGTTCCAGAACCACGTCGCGGGCCGGTCGATCTGCGCGCGCCTCGTCCCGCACCAGCCGTGCCAGATCGCCAAGGCGCTGCACGCCCCGCACCAAGGCGATATCGGGAAGCAGCGGTACCAGAAGCTCCGCATCCGGAGCGCCGAAGCTGCAATAACCGATGAGCTGCTGCACCTCGACAGGCGCATCCTCCGGCCCGATCCGTACTGTTCCGTCCGGACGGATCACAGGATGGCTTTCCAGCCCAGGCGGCGGCACGGGATCGGTACTCGACATGGAAAAGCTCTCCACCGCCGGCACCAGCACGAAATCTCCTTGGCAAAGGTCCATCGGCGGCTTGCCGTCCACCTCGAGACGTGTCCGACCGGCAAGCAGCAGGCAGTAGTAAACCTGTCCCACCTCGGTACGCCGCACGCGCCATGCGCCGGAAGCGTTCACCAGCTTCGAAAAGGGCGCGCGCGGGCGCAAAAGGGCAATCACTTCGGAGAGCGGATCTGACATATCGGACTCTCGATAAACAATCGTGGATGTACGATTATAGAAAGTTCGCTCTGTAAGGTCGATATCCCGGGTATCCGAGAAAAGGAGACACGATTCATGAATACCGTGATGATCACCGGATGTTCCTCCGGCTTCGGGCTGGAGACCGCGCGCCACTTCATCGACCAGGGCTGGTCGGTCGTCGCCACGATGCGCAGCCCGCGCGAGGACGTCTTGCCCGCCTCCGACCGGCTGCGCATCCTGCAACTCGACGTGACCGAGCGCGATGCGATCAGCCGCGCGGTCGAGGCGGCAGGTCCGATCGACGCCCTCGTAAACAATGCGGGCATCGGCTGGATGGGTCCGCTGGAGGGCACGCCGGAAGAGACGATCCGCGAAATCTTCGAGACCAACACTTTCGGCACGTTCGAGATGACCCGCGCCGTGCTGCCGCAGTTCCGGGCACGCGGAGCGGGGACGATCGTCAATGTTTCCTCCAGCACGACGCTGAAGGCGCTGCCGCTGCTGCCGATCTACACGGCCAGCAAGGCTGCGGTGAATGCCTTCACCGAATGCCTGGCGCTGGAGCTCGAGCCCTTCGGCATCCGCACGCGGCTGGTCCTGCCCGGCCAGGCTCCGGGAACCCGTTTCGGGGCCAACGCACGCGGCAAGATGGCAGAGGCAGGGGGCATTCCCGAAGCCTATGACGCTTTTGCCAAACGGGTCTTTGCCGCCCACGCGTCGGCGGCGGACGCGAAGGTCACCGAGCCGGAGGACGTCGTTGCAGCCATCTGGCGGGCAGTGACCGAGCCGGACTGCCCCTTGCGCCAGGCCGCAGGCGCCGATGCGTTGGCTCTTGCCGCATGACGGCAGGAATGCCGCGGGCCCTGTCCGACGCCAGTGACGGCAGGGCAGCGGGCGCCGACGCAGGTGCCCCCTGCCGGCTACCGCCGGCGAGGCTTTGGTGTTTATGATGCGCCCATGACTCGCCTCGCCCGATGGATACAGCGCGTCCTCATCTTCTTGATCGCCTCAGCGACGTTATGGTTCATCGTCACCCAGATCTTCGAGAGGATTGACCAGCGGGTCCCCGTCTTCGCTGCATTGCTGCTTACCTACGCCCTCGCTGCCTATGTGGTCCTGCCGCCGGTCATCCGTGCGAGCGTGGCGGTCCTCCGCCGCAACCGTATCCCGAGAGTCACGCGCGCAGCGGACGGCCTTCCCGCAGATCCCGTCAATGTCGTCCTGATCGGCTCGCAGGAGCAGCTCCGCTCGGCATTTGCAGTGGCAGGCTGGCAGGTTGCCGATATACTAACACTTCGCTCTGCCGTGAGAATGGTGGTGAGCTTCGTTCTCGATCGTTCCTATCCTACCGCCCCGTTCAGTGCGCTCTATCTGTTCGGCCGCAGGCAGGACATCGGCTTCCAAGAGGACGTCGGCAACAGTCCGAGGAAGAGGCATCACATCCGCTTCTGGGCGGCAAACATCGACCCTGAACTCGGAGCCGGCGATCTTGCGTACTGGACGCGGAAATTGCGCATCGATCCGTCGCAATCACATATCTGGGTCGGCGCTGGCACGACCGATACCGGCTTCGGCCTGCAATCCATGACATGGCAAATTTCGCATAGGGTGGACCGCGATGCAGATTCCGAGCGCGAGCATATCGTGGCCACGCTTCGTAACTTCGGCTGCATTGCGGAGGAATACTATATCGAAGCAGGTGAGCCGGTGGGAACCCACTTCACAACCGATGGCCGCATCTTCCACGCCCGGCTCGTCCCTCGCGGCTGGCCATAGGAACAACCGGTTTGCTGCCCAAGTACGACCCGCATGTGCTTGGCTAGGGCTGCGGCGAAAGCGGAGCGAGGCGTTTGAAGATCTGCTCACGGGTCCCGCAAGAACCCGGGATTCCGCGAGGCATAGGACCAAGACGAGCGTATGGGCCATGGCCGCTCCCCTTTGTGATTGCGAAGCGCCGGACGATCGGTCCATAGATGCGATGATGGAAACGACAGCAAAGACAGGCACGATCCCGAATGTCCGCCAAGCCTGAGCAGGCATGCCGTTCTGCAAATCCGGCTCGTCTTGACCACAGCGTGCGCAACGACAGCGATGATGGTTCCGCGCGTCGGCGTACAGTTGAAGGAACTTGATCTCACGCCTGCCTGCCGGCTGGTACCGAACGCGCCAGCTTCGCCGGCATCGGCACCGGACCGGTAACATTCAAAGCGCAAGGGCCCGTTATGACCACCACATCCGATCCCGTCGTCATCGTCTCGGCCGTGCGCTCTCCGCTGGGCCGCTTCCTCGGCGATCTCGCGCCCATGCAGGCGAGCGCACTCGGCGCCCATGTCATCGGCGCGACCCTCGAACGCGCGCAGCTGTCGCCCGACCGGCCGGACGAGGTGTACATGGGCTGCGTACTACCCGCCGGCCAGGGACAGGCCCCTGCCCGGCAGGCGGCGCGCGGCGCCGGCCTGCCCGATACCGTCGGTGCCACCACGATCAACAAGGTCTGTGGTTCGGGCATGAAGGCGACCATGCTGGCGCACGATGTCATCCGCGCCGGTTCGGCCGATGTCGTCGTGGCCGGAGGCATGGAGTCGATGTCGAACGCACCCTATCTGCTCTCGCGCGCCCGCTCCGGCTATCGTGTCGGTCATGACCGCATCTTCGATCACATGATGCTCGACGGTCTGGAGGATGCCTACGAACCTGGACGTGCCATGGGCGACTTCGGCGAAGCAGCCGCCGAGGCTTACCAGTTCACGCGCGCCGACCAGGACGCCTATGCTATCGAGACCCTGTCCCGCGCCCGTACAGCGATCGAAACCGGGGCCTTTTCCGACGAGATCGCGCCGGTCACCGTCGCGGGCAAGGGCGGCGACAAGGTCGTCGACACCGACGAGCATCCGCTGAAGGTTTCGCGGGAGAAGATCCCCAGCCTCCGGCCGGCCTTTCGCGCCGACGGCACGATCACGGCCGCAAGCGCCTCCGCCAATGCGGATGGCGCTGCCGCGCTCATTCTCACGCGCCGCTCGGTCGCCCAACGTGAGGGCCTGCCCGTCCTCGCCGAGATCAGGGCACATGCCACGCACAGCCAGGAGCCGGCCTGGTACACGACGGCCCCGATCCCGGCGATCCGCAACCTGCTGCAGAAGGCGGGCTGGAGCGTCGATGAGGTCGATCTCTTCGAGATCAACGAAGCCTTCGCGGTGGTGGCGATGACCGCGGCCAAGGAACTGGGGATCGCGCGCGACCGGCTCAACGTCAACGGCGGAGCCTGCGCGCTCGGTCATCCCATCGGCGCCACCGGCGCCAGGCTGATCGTGACCCTCTTGCATGCCCTGGCTCGGCGGGGCTTGACGAAGGGGATCGCCGCTCTTTGCATCGGCGGCGGCGAAGCCACCGCGATCGCCATCGAGCGCACACATTGACGCGCAGCGGTGCGGGCGCGTCGTAGAAGACGGCATGCGATGCGTTCCTTGTGATTAAGGCGGGCGTGGTCCCCAACAACCCTTGCCGTGCCCTATCGATCAGACAACTGTCCTCACGACCTGAGGTCTGGACTCAATGCTTAGCGGGATGCGACGATTGCGTGGGTAGAGGACGGCCATCTCACCACGGTCGCAGCCAAAAATGAGCATGGAGCGGAAATCGGACGTAATATTCTGGCGTCGAACGGACATGGCGGGTTTGGAGCGTCTGATGCTGACGGTTTCCGCCGATGCTGTGCACGCAGTGTCGAGCGTGATCTGCGTGGAGGACGGCGGTTACCGGATCGACCACCGATGGAAGATATCACCTGATTGGCGGGCGCTTTCGCTGGAGGTGGAGAAATGGGGCGCGGGCGAATACACCCGACTGACGCTCGAGCGGGCCGGCAAGGGTTGGAATGTGGACGGGATACATCGCCCTGATCTCGACGGAGCGGATGAGCCGGATCTATCAGTGACGCCCTTCTGCAACACATTTCCGATTCAACGACTGAAGACCGAAAAGCGGGAGAGCCTCACTCTAGAGACCTGCTACATAGACGCTGCGTCCATGACGGTGACGTGTTCACGCCAGAGATACGACCGACTGCGCCCGAAATTCCTACGCTACATCGACCTTGGTCTTTCCGCCGGATTCGAAGCGGACCTGCAGGTTGACGATAGGGGCTTGATCGTCAGCTATCAGGACCTTTTCGAGCGCGTGGCCGCCCGTTAAGGAAAATTTGATTGGCTTGACGCCCCGATGGCCGGGAATAGGTGCCCGCCGTTGCGGCAAGGAACTCTCGGCAGCATCGGCCGGATCGATTGTCATCATCATGAGTTGATGAGGCGTGGCAGTCGGTTCGGGACGCGTGAACATCGCGATCCTGCTCACCCCATGAACGTCATCGGCCTGTGGCTGCCAACCTACTCGATGTGATCACGAACCGGAGGACGGATCCCGATGAGTCAACCGATGCTGTTCGACAATTGGGAAAACCTGTTGCGGATCCTGCTCATCGGCGGGGCAGCCTATGTCGCGCTGGTGTTCATGTTGCGCATATCCGGCAAACGGACGCTGAGCAAGATGAATGCTTTCGACCTCGTGGTCACGGTTGCGCTGGGGTCCACGCTCGCCACTGTCCTTCTGGACAGGAGCATCCCGCTGGCCGATGGGGTGCTGGCTCTGTCGCTGCTCGTCGCCCTTCAATATGTCATTACCTGGGGGTCGGTTCGATCCCAGTGGCTGCAAAAGCTCGTCAAGAGTCAACCCAGCGTGCTGGTCGAGAAGGGCAGCTACCGGGACGAGGCGATGCGCATCCAGCGCGTGACCAGGGAAGAAGTGGAGGCCGCTCTTCGGCAGCATGGGCATTCGAGTCTGGACTCGATCGATCGTGTGGTTCTGGAAACGGACGGTTCGCTCAGCGTCATCCCGAAGAGCGATCGGCATCAGAGCCGCCGCCGCGCATGGAGCCATTGAGGTTTAAGGCGCTTGCGACCAAACCGCGTCATGCCCTTCCCAATCTCTTTTCCGGACGTCTATACTCGCGCATCCGAAAAACGCCTGGTGATCGATGCTGGACAACAAGAAGACGATACGGCCCCGCGGGCGCAGCGGACGCACGCGCATGCCCGCATTCCTGAAAAATCTGCGCGGCGTGAAGAACTGGAAAGAGGCTTCGGCCTGGCTCGAGTGGCGCGGCATCGAGGATATCGAGTGCATCACGCCGGACCAGGCGGGTGTGGCGCGCGGCAAGATGATGCCGTCGAAGAAATTCACCTCCAACACCTCCCTGGCGCTGCCCTCGGCGGTGTTCATGACCACGATCTCCGGCGGCTACCCGGAAAGCGGCAACGGCTTCCTCTATCCGGAAGACGACGGCGACCTGAAGCTGGTGCCGGACCTTTCGACCCTCTCGGTCGTCCCGTGGGAAAGCGACCCGACTGCGCAGGTCATCTGCGACCTCGTCCATCAGGACGGGCGCGTGGTCGCATTCAGCCCGCGCAACGTCTTGAAACGGGTGATCGCGAAATATGCCGAGCACGGGCTGAAGCCCATCGTGGCGCCGGAGATCGAATTTTATCTCGTGCACAAGAACCCCGACCCCGACTACCCGCTCACCCCGCCCGTCGGCCGCTCGGGGCGGCCCATCGGCGGCGGTCAGGGCTATTCGATCGCCGGCGTCAACGAGTTCGACGAGTTGATCGACGACATCTACCATTTCTCCGAAAGCCAGGGGCTGGAGATCGACACGCTCATCCACGAGGAAGGGGCGGGGCAGCTCGAGATCAACCTGCGGCACGGCGACCCGATGGAGCTCGCCGACCAGGTGTTCATGTTCAAGCGCACCATCCGCGAGGCGGCGCTGAAGCACGACACCTACGCGACCTTCATGGCCAAGCCGATCCAGGAGCAGCCGGGCTCGGCCATGCATATCCACCAGTCCGTGGTCCAGGCGAAGACGGGCAAGAACGTCTTTTCCGACGCGCACGGCGAGGAGACCGACGCCTTCCGCCACTTCATCGGCGGCCTGCAGCGGCATATTCCCAATGCCCTCATCATGCTGGCGCCCTACGTGAACTCCTACCGCCGGCTGACCCAGGGCAACGCGGTGCCGGTCAACACGCGCTGGGGTTACGACAACCGCACGACGGCCTTCCGCGTGCCGCGCTCGGATCCGGGCTCCCGGCGCGTGGAAAACCGCATCCCCTCCTCCGACGCCAACCCCTACCTGGCGCTGGCTGCCTCGCTCGCCTGCGGCCTGATCGGCATTCTGGAAAAGACCCCGCCGGATGCGCCTGCCGGCACGGCGGTGAACCAGGATGAGATCGAACTGCCCCGCGGCCTTCTCGAGGCGGTGGCGCTCTTCGAGGGCGACGCGGCGTTGTGCGACATATTGGGTGAGCCTTTCACCACCACCTACGCGGCGATCAAGCGGGCCGAGTTCGAAACCTTCATGCGGGTGATCAGCCCGTGGGAGCGGGAGTATCTGCTGCTGAATGTGTGATTTGGGAAGAGGTGAATGGCTGACAGCATTTCGTAATTCTGCAGCCGCTCCAAATATCGGTCGCACCTCCATTCTCCATTTACCATTCACCGTTCATCTATCCCCATGCCCTACCAATCCCCCATCTCTCCCGGCTACTCCTGGTATGAGGCCAGCATCGGCGAACGGCCGGAATTTCCGGCACTCGATGGTGACCTGCAGGTCGATGTCGCCGTCGTCGGGGGCGGCTTCACCGGGCTTTCGGCGGCCGCGCATCTCGCCAAGGCGGGCGTGAACGTCGCACTGATCGACGCCCACCGCTTCGGCGACGGCGCCTCCGGGCGCAATGGCGGCCAGCTCGGCACCGGTCAACGGGCCTGGCCGGAGGAATTGGAAGCCGATCTCGGCTTCACGCGCGCCAAGGCGCTGTTCGATCTCGGCGAGGAGGCCAAGGCGCACCTGCTTTCCTTCGCCGAGGCGAACGGGATCGACATCGACTACATGCCGGGGCAGATGTCAGTCGTCCACAAACGGCGCTACCTCGACGACTACCGCGCCCATGCCGAGATCATGGCCGAGCGCTTCGACTATCCGCACGTCACCTTCATGGACCGCCGGGAAACAGCGGAGCGACTCGGCTCCAACCACTATTTCGGCGGCATCCGCGATACCGGCACCGGCCACATCCATCCTTTGAAGCTGGTCGTGGGCACCGCTCGCGTCGCGGCCGCCGCGGGGGCGCGGCTTTTCGAGAGGACGCCGGCGGAGAGCATCAAATCGGACGGCGGCAAGGTGCGGATCGCCGCGGCCCGTGGCACCATCACCGCCGACAAGTGCCTGATCGCCACCAACGCCCATGGGGGCGGGTTGGAGCAGACCACGGCGGCGCATCTGATGCCCATCGGCTCCTTCATCGGTGCCACCGTGCCCCTGGCGGCCGACAGTCCGGTGCTACCCGGCGGCGAAAGCGTCGACGATTCGCGCTTCGTTGTGCGTTATTTCCGCAAGACCGCGGATGGCCGGCTGCTCTTCGGCGGCAGGGAAGCCTATTCCAGAAACAACCCGGGCGGCATTGAGAAGGCGATCCGCCGCCAGATCGCCGAGATCTATCCCGCGCTGGCCGATGTGGAGATCACCCACACCTGGGGCGGCTATGTCGGGATCACCATGCCGCGCCGGCCTTTCGTGCGCGAGGTGATGCCGAACGTGATCGCCGTCGGGGGCTATTCGGGCCACGGCGTCATGCTGGCGAACTTCACCGGCAAGCTTTATGCGGAAACGGTGGCCGGCAATCGGGACCGGCTCAAGCTCTTCGAAGAGCTGAACATCCCGCCATTTCCCGGGGGTACGCGCCTTCGCCCCATCCTGCTTTTCCTGGCGCTCAACTGGTATGCGCTGCGCGACAGGATCTGAACAAACCCGGTAAGCGCCCTCACCCGGCGGCCAGCACCATCTCATCCTGCCTGCGGCGCAGTTCCATGAGTTTGGTGCCGGGCACGGGCGCGGCATTGTCATAGGTCAGGAGCGCGCCCTTCCTTACCGGTGCGGTCACCGTGCCGCCTTCCAGAAGGCCGCAGGGAACAGCGTTGGCGGCGCGCGCGTCCTCCACCGTCATGATCCAGGAACGGTAGGTGTACTCGCCGATCGCATCCAGCCTCTCGCCCCGCTGCAGGTCGCGCTTGGCCACAGCGCAAACCTCTGCCACCGGCCGGTCGAGCGGCACCATGTCGGCCTTTCCGTAAAGAACCGCGCGGGCGCAGGTGAGCGGCACCTCAAGGCTTGTCAGATGATGCGGGCGATAGAAGGTGAAGTAGGGACCATCCCCGAGCTTCAGGTCCGCCATGCGCTCACGGAGCCGCGGATGAGCCATGTCGGCGATGACGAAGACCCCAGGGGCGACGCCCGGACCGACGGAGAAGTCCACGCAGCCCTTCTTCGACAACACGCCGCCATCGGAAACGGGACACAGAACGCGCGGCAGGTCCTCCAGCGAGGCCATCGGGCCGTGCATGCCGGGCCTGTCCGGCACGAGGCCGGTTGCGTTGGCGATCGCCGCCATCTCCACCATGGTCTTTGAGCCGTCGACGAACTCCACCAGCATGCGCGGGTTCATGTTGCGGCGTTTGGCTTCCTCACGGTAGTCGTCGGGCACGGCGTCGGGATTGAACGGGTTGTTCTTGCCCTTGCCGGCGGCCACGATCTCGTGGCCCATCGCCGTGACGAACTCGATGAGCTCCATGCAGGAGGACGGCTCGTCGCCGGCACCCACGGAATAGACCACGCCCTGCCTGTCCGCCATGCGCCGAAGATAGGCGCCGATGGTGACATCGGCCTCCACGTTCATCATGACGAGATGCTTGCCCGCCTCGATCGCCGCAAGTCCCAATTCGGCGCCGGCGGCGGGCCTGCCGGTGGCGTCCACGACCACCTCGACCTCCGCGCATTCCGTGAGCTGCATGGCGTCACCCACAATCGCCGTGCGCCCGGAGCGGATCACGTCCGCCATGGCACCCGGCGAGGCGGCCCGCGCGGCGCTTTCCGGCGGACGGCCAGCTATGCGGATCGCGGCTTCCGCATTCACATAACGCCGGTCGACGATCGCCGCCACCTCGATGCCCTGCATCAGCGCGACCTGGGTGACAATGTCCGTTCCCATCTCGCCGCAACCGATGACGCCGATGCGCACGGGCCTCCCCTCTTCCGCGCGGCGGGCGAGGTCGCGCGCCAGTCCAGTCAGGGCCACATTGGTCATCGGCTTAGTCCCGGTATCGAATATGCGGCGGAGATAGAGGGGCCGCGGGAGGCTTTGTCAACCGTCGTGATCGCCGCGCCGCAGGCCGCTGCAATCCGCGCAAATTTCCCTTGCCCCCCGGGAACCGCTGTGCGAGACCCCAGCGAAAATCCTAAAAGCCGAAGGGAGAGGCTCATGCCTATGATTTCGCGCAGGACATTCGCCGTGCTGGCGCTCGCCGGGACCGCCGCCGGCATGCTGTCCGGCGGTGCTTCGGCGGCGGACAAGATCAATGTGGGCATCATTCCTTCGCTCACGTCCCATTCGCCGAGCATCATCGCCGAAGCCAAGGGCTATTTCGCCGAACGGGACCTTGAGATCGAATTCGTCAGCTTTCAGTCCGCACAGCCCATGGCGGTGGCCATCGCCTCGGGCGACGTCGATTTCGGCATGACGGCGATTTCCGGCGGGCTCATCAGCCTGGCCGACAAGGGCGTCATCAAGGTGATCGGCGGCGCTCTGCAGGAGACGCCGGACATCGAAGGCCAGAAGATCCTCGTCTCCAAGGCCGCCTTCGACGACGGCGTAAAAACGCCGGCCGACCTGGAGGGCCGCAGCTTCGGCATCACCAGCACCGGCTCGTCCTTCCACTACATGGCGCACAAGATCGCCGATGGCGAGGGTTTCCCCCGCTCCGCGATCAGCCTGAAGCCGCTGCAGAAGGTGCCGGCCGTCATCGCCTCCCTGCAGACGGGGCAGATCGACGCCTGGTCCATCGTGCCCAGCATCGCCGGCAACCTGACGACCGGCGGAGATGTGATCGAGATCGGAAATATCTCGGACTACATCGACAACTATCAGGTGACAACCATCTTCACCTCGACGGCCAACACCCAGGAAAAGCCCAAACTGGTGGAGCGCTTCCTTGCGGGTCTTTCAAAGGGTATGGCCGACTATAACGCCGCGCTTGTCGACAAGTCGATGAGCGAGGACAAGACGGCCGAGATCGTCGCCGCGATCCACGAATATATCTATGCCGACCAGCCGCTCGAGAAGGCCGGTCCGCGCATTCGCGCCGGCGCCATGCGCATGAGCCCGGGCGCGGCCCTGAACCTTGCCAGCGTCGAAGACCAGCTCGAATGGTTCAAGTCCGAGGGTCTCGTTCCGGACGGCGTGACCATGGACAAGCTCGTCGATCCAGGCTTCGTGGAAACCCGCTGAGCGCTTCCGCCGCCGGAGCGGCTAAGCCGGAACGGATGAAATGCAGCTCATCCTCACAGGCATCCGCCACTGCTATGGCGGCACGAGCGTCGTGGACGACATCTCGTTCACCGTCGGCGACGGGGAGATCGTCTGCATCGTCGGGCCGTCGGGTTGCGGCAAGTCCACCTTGCTCAGGATTGCCGGCGGGCTGGAACGGCCGGACGCGGGCGAGGTGCTGGTGGCGGGCCAGCCGGCGGACGGCTCGCTGAACCCCCTCACCTACATCTTCCAGGATTTCGCGCTCCTGCCGTGGCGCACGGTGGAGGGCAATGTCAGCCTTGTCCTTGAAGACCATGCCGTCGGGCGCGAGGACCGGCGTGCCATCGTCAAGGATGTGCTCGCCCGCACCAATCTTTCCGAGTTCGCCCGCGCCCTGCCGCGGCAGCTTTCCGGCGGCATGAAGCAGCGCGTGGCAATCGCCCGCGCGCTTGCGGTGAAGCCCGCAATCATGCTGATGGACGAGCCGTTGTCGGCGCTCGACAGCCAGACCCGCGAACTCCTGATGGACGACCTCGTAGCGCTGTGGCAACGCGAGCGCTTCTCGGCCTGCTACGTTACGCACAACCTCAATGAGGCGGTGCGGCTCGGCCGGCGCATCATCGTGCTTTCACGGCGGCCGGGGCGCATTCGCGAGGTGGTGGAGATCGACATGCCGCTGGCGCAAAGGCCGCAACGGCTTGCGGAACTGGAAAAACTGCAGCGGCGGGTCTGGGAGATCATGCGCGAAGAGGCGCGCGAGGCCGACAGGGAGATTTCCGATGTCGCGTGAAGTGGTCGATGCCGATGACGAGAGGACCGAGGGCGGCCCGGCGGCCGACATGCAGGCGGTGCGCCCCGTTCCTTTCCGCGGCGGCGGCTTCACCCATGGGCGGCGGCTGGGGCCTGTCGCGCCGCTGGTCTTTCTCTCGGTGCTTGTTCTTTGGGAGGCCGGCTCGCGCAGCGGCATCATCAGCCCCGTCGCCCTGCCCGCGCCGTCGGAGGCGCTCGGCGCGCTGGCCGATCTCGTCACCACGGGCATGCTGTGGAAGCATCTCGGCGCGAGCCTCTACCGCCTGGCTATCGGCTGGACGCTGGGCAGCCTCCTCGGCATCGCCGTCGGGCTTCTGATCGGCCTCTTCTCGCTGGCGCGCGCCGGCCTCCTGCCGCTCGTCTCGGCCCTCTTTCCCATCCCCAAGATCGCCCTTCTGCCGCTCTTCATCATCTGGTTCGGTATCGGCGAAGGCTCGAAAGTGGCGACCATCCTGTTCGGCACGTTCTTTCCGACCGTCATCGCCACCTATGGCGGGGTCGACAATGTCGACCGCAACCTCATCCGCATGGGCCAGTCCTTCGGCCTGTCGTGGCTGTCGATCGTGCGCAAAATCATCGTGCCCGGCGCAATGCCGGCGATCCTGTCGGGCTTCCGAATCTCCGCCTCGATCGCCATCGTGCTTCTGGTGGCGGCCGAAATGATCGGCGCCGAACACGGCATCGGCGCCTATATCCTCATGGCGGGTGCGCTCTTTGCCACGGACCAGCTGATCGCCGGCGTGGCGCTGCTGTCGGCCCTGGGGCTGACGATCGGCTGGCTGATCGGCCGCGCCGAGCGCGCGCTCCTGTCCTGGCGCACCTAGCTGGGCGTGCTGGCCGCCATCACCTTGCCGCCGTGTCGCGCATCCGGCTCTCCATCTCGCCGAGCAACTCCGCCGGGACCTTAAGGGCCGCGCCGTTCTCGTCGATACACCTGGCATCGTAACGGGACAGCGCAAAGCCTTCGAGCGTTGCGCAGTTCTGGCATGACCCTCAGTCGCATTTTGCGATCGCATACACTAAACTTTGCGGGCGACTTACTTGGGAGGACCTGATGGAAATCTCCGGCCGGCGCAGGAGCGCGGGCCTTTCACGTCGTGACGTTTCGCTCGCGTTGGCTGCGAGCCTCTTGGCCGCCAGTTCTGTCACCGTCCGCGCCAACGAGACCACGTTCAAATTCGGCCTGACGCCGGTCTTCCTGACCAGCGACTTGGAACTGCTTGGTCATTTGAGGACATACCTGTCCGGTAGGATCGGCGGTCCGGTCGAACTGGTTATGCGGCGGACCTACCAGGAAATCACTGCGCTATTGGTTTCGGGCCAGATCCAGTCGGCATGGATCTGCGGCTACCCCTATGTGCAGTACCGGGAGCGGCTGGATCTGGTGGCCACGCCCTCCTGGCAGGGAAAGCCGCTCTACCAGTCCTATCTGATCGTCCCCTCCGATCGCGCAGCCAGCAACTGGCGGGACCTGCGCGGAGACATCCACGCCTTCTCCGATCCCGACTCCAATTCGGGTTTCCTCGTCACGCGCACGCTGCTTGCCGAGCACAGGATGATGCCGGATGAATTCTTCGCGCGACACTTCTTCACCTACGGACATCGCAACGTCGTCCGCGCCGTGGCGTCACGCCTGGCGCAATCGGGAAGCGTCGACGGCTATGTCTGGGAGGTTATGCGCGAGACGGAGCCGGACCTTGTCGCTCGAACGAAGATCGTCAGACGCTCCGAATGGCTAGGCTTCCCACCCATAGCGGCGCCGAAATTCCTGGCCGACGAACCCGCGCTTGTGCGCTTAAGAAAGGCGCTCGTCTCGATGGCCGACGATCCCGACGGAAAGAAGGTGCTGGAGCTTTTGAGGCTGGACGGTTTCGTGGTGACAGAGCCTTCCTTGTTCGACACGATCGCCGCCAAGGTCGAGACGGTAAGGCAGTTCGGATGAAGCTGATCAATCGCATCAGATCGATCCCGATCTCCTATCGCATGCCACTGATCGTGGCACTCTTGATGGTGGCGGTCAGCGCGGCGATCTCCGAGCGGGTTCTCGACCGCCTGTCACGCACCCAGGAGCGATTCCTGGACGGGCTGGCGCAGACCTATCTCGACGGGCTCTCTTCCGCGGTTCTGCCTGCGGTGCTGCGTGACGACGTGTGGGAGGTGTTTGACGCGCTTGACCGGTCCGCCTCTTCCTATGGCGCGCTGGCTCCGCTGGAAACGATCGTGACCGGAGCCGACGGGCGCGTGCTGGCAGCAAGCGATCCTGGAAGGATCGCCGCCTACTCCGAATTGCCGGATGGCTTTGTCGACCGATACGGTCCCGGTCTGGTCACCATCGACGAGACCTCGATGACGGGATTTACGCGTCGCGAGCTCGTCTACCAGGGGCTGCCGATCGGCACGATTCATGCGACGTTCGACGTGGCGCACCTGTTTGCCGAGCGGCGCGAGATCCTCATCACGCTTCTCGTCACCAACGGCGCGCTGGCCGCCCTTTTTTCATTGGGGGGATTTCTGCTCGTCAGGCGGATGATCGGCCCGATGCGCGTGCTCGAAAGCCATATGCGGGCCGCAGCGAACGGGACAGCCGAGCCGATCTCACCGGGCGAGTTCCCCTCCCGGGACCCGGAAGTCGCAAGCCTGTTCCGTGGCTATAACGCCCTGGTGCATGCCGAGCGTGAGCGAGCGGACCTTGCAATGCGGCTCGCCGAGGAAGAAAAGGTGGCGAGCCTCGGGCGGCTCGCCTCCGGTATGGCGCATGAGATCAACAATCCACTCGGCGGTCTGTTCAATGCTCTCGACACGCTGAAAAAGCACGGCAGCACGCCCGGAGTTCGCATAACCTCGATCAACCTGATCGAGCGTGGATTGCAGGGCATTCGAGAGGTCGTCGAGGCGGCGCTCGCCAATTACCGGCCCGAGCGCTCCGCTCGCCTGATTTCGCCGACGGACCTGGAAGACGTTCGCTTGCTCCTCAGGCCGGAGCTGCGGCGCCGCCGCCAGCGCCTTGCCTGGACCGTCGAGTGGAGCGACCAGGGCGAATTGCCCATCAAGAGCGCCCCCGTGCGGCAGGCAGTATTGAATCTGCTCCTGAACGCGAGTGCCGTGACAATGGAAGACGGCGAGATCGGACTTGCGGCCCGTGTCTCCAGCGGAGAATTGAGCATTGAAATTCACGATCAGGGTCCGGGATTTCCCGGAGACATCGCCGGTATACTGGTCGATGATGATCCTGGCCCCGCATTGCGCGCTGGCGGCGGATTAGGCCTATGGATGGTGCGGCGCGTGGTTGACGATCTCCGTGGAGAGGTGAGAATTGTCGAGAAGCCTGAGGGCGGAACCGTGGTGACCTTGATCTTGCCTTTTCCCGGTGAGGAGAGACGGGCCGATGCCGCCTGAACGCCCACGCATAGGATTGGTCGAGGACGACCCGGTGATGGGCGGGTCGATCATCCAGCGGCTGGAGCTGGAGGGCTGGGATGTGACCTGGTGGCAGACGGGCCGCGCGGCCATCGAAGCTACAGGTTCCGCCGCCCTTGACCTGGTCGTCTGCGATATCCGCCTGCCGGACATGTCGGGTGAAGCCGTTTTCGGCGAGCTTGCCAAGCGGCCGGACACGCCGCCCTTCCTGTTCGTCACAGGCCATGGCGAGATCGACCAGGCAGTGAGGCTTATGCGCTCGGGCGCCGTCGACTTCATGACCAAGCCGTTCAGCATGGACGATTTCCTGAAACGCATCGAGGCAGGCCGCAGAACCTCGACCTCGACCGCTCGCATCACGGGATGTCTCGGGGAATCCACAGCCATCCGGCGGGTCGAGGATTTGCTGCACCGTTACGCCGGCCACGATCTTCCGGTACTGATCACTGGGGAGACTGGATCGGGCAAGGAAGTGGCGGCACGGCTTCTGCACCAGATATCCCCGCGCGCCGCCGAACCTTTCGTCGCCGTCAACTGCGCGGCGATCCCGGTGGAACTTCTGGAAAGCGAGATCTTCGGTCACGAGAAAGGTGCCTTCACCGGCGCTCACGTGCGGCACCTCGGCTATGCCGAGCGCGCCGGCAGGGGCACGCTCTTCCTCGACGAGATCGGCGACATGCCGCCTGCCCCGCAGGCGAAGCTCTTGCGCCTCATCGAGGATGCGGGCTTCACGCGGCTGGGTGGGGAGGCGATCATCCCTTTCCGGGCACGCATCGTCGCTGCCACCCATCGCGACCTGGCGGAAGGCGGATCGAACACGGGCTTCCGAGACGACCTCTATTTCCGCCTCGCCGTGCTGCCGGTTGAAATTCCACCCTTGCGCAGGCGCCCGGAAGACATCTCCTGGCTGTTGGACCGCTTTCTCGGGAATGCGGTCGCCCGCACCGGCGCGCGCATCCGTGGCTTCAGCGCGCTGGCCGAAGAGGCAGCACTGGCTCATCCCTGGCCCGGTAATGTTCGCGAATTGCGCAACCGGGTCGAGCGCGCGGCCGCACTCACCAACAATGAACGGATCATGCCGGGAGACCTTTTTCCCGAACAGGCATCGGCCGCAGGCCATGCCGCCTTCACGCCCCTGGCCGAGATCAGGGACGCGGCCGAGCGCCGGCAGATCGAGCGCGCGCTGGCGGAGGCAGGCGGGCAGGTTGGCAAGGCCGCAGGGCTCCTTGCCATCTCGAGGACCACGCTCTGGGAGAAGATGACGCGCTTCGGGATGAAGGAGCGCGCACGTTCGGATTCCTGAACCACGGGCGGTGCGGCATGTTCGGAACTTCGAACATGTCTCCGCGTGCGCGTCATCCGCTGACACCACCGACCTTTTGGAAAACTTGCTTTTCACCTTCTGGCACGCAGCTTGCTTCACGTTCCCTGACGTCGTCACACGCGAGGGGAGAAAGCCATGTCACGTTGCGACAGACTGGTGGATGTCGGCCGCCGCCAATTCTTGCGGGGAAGCGCCTTTACGGCTGCGGGCGCGGCGGCTGCGGCCACGCTTCCGCAAGAGGCAAGGGCGCAAGTCGCCATGGCCCGGGTTGAATACCCGGCGAACCGCCTGGCGAACATTGCCGACCTCACCGAAAACGAGCCGTTCGACGTCGCCTATCCGGACGAGAACGCGCCCGGTGTGCTTCTGAAGCTCGGGACGCGCGTCGAAGGCGGGGCGGGTCCCGACGGCGACATCGTCGGCTTCTCGACTGTGTGTCCGCATAAGGGCTTTCCCCTGATGTACAGCGCCGAGGATCGGACCCTGAACTGCCCCGGCCACTACTCCCGCTTCGACTGCGAGGCGGGCGGCCAGCAGATCTGGGGCCAGGCAACCCAGAACCTGCCGCAATACACGCTGCGCGTCGATGACAAGGGCGACATCCATGCCGAGGGGCTCGACGAGCTTCTCTACGGCCGCCTGTCCAACGTGCTTTGAGGGAGGGGAACATGGCTTACAAGAGACAGATCGACCGCTTGCCGATCATCCCGGCGGATGCCACCCGACACAATGTCGTCTGCCACTACTGCATCGTCGGCTGCGGTTACCACGCCTACTCCTGGCCGGTGAACAAACAGGGCGGCACCGACCCTTCCGCGAACGTTTTCGGTGTCGACCTCTCCGAACAGCAATATGCCGAGACCGATGCCTGGTATTCGCCGTCGATGTACAACATCGTCAAGCAGGACGGGAAAGACGTTCATATCGTCATCAAGCCGGACCACGAATGCGTGGTGAACTCCGGCCTCGGCTCCGTGCGCGGCGCGCGCATGGCGGAGATGAGCTATTCCCAGGCCCGCTCCACCCAGCAGCAGCGGCTGACCGACCCGCTGGTCTGGCGCTACGGCCAGATGCAGCCGACGAGTTGGGATGACGCGCTCGACCTCGTTACTCGCGTCACCGCCCGGATCGTCGCCGAGAAGGGCGAGGACGCGCTTTTCGTCTCCGCTTTCGACCATGGCGGTGCCGGCGGCGGCTACGAGAACACCTGGGGCACGGGCAAGCTCTATTTCGGGGCGATGAAGGTCAAGAACATCCGCATCCACAACCGCCCGGCCTACAACTCCGAAGTTCACGCCACGCGCGACATGGGGGTGGGCGAGCTCAACAACTGCTACGAGGATGCCGAACTTGCCGACACGATCATGGTGGTCGGCGCCAATCCGCTGGAGACCCAGACCAACTATTTCCTCAATCACTGGGTGCCGAACCTGCGCGGCTCCTCGCTCGGGAAGAAGGAGGAACAGCTTGCCGGCGAGCCACACGACCGCAGCCGCATCGTCATCGTCGATCCGCGCCGCACGGTGACGGTCGCGGCCTGCGAGGCAGAGGCCGGCAAGGAGAACGTGCTGCACCTGCAGATCAAGTCCGGCACGGACCTCGCGCTCTTCAACGCCCTCTTCACGGAGATCGCCGAGAACGGCTGGGTGGACCAGGCCTTCATCGATGCCAGCACGACCGGCGAGGCGGGAGAAGGCGACGGCAGCGATCCAGCCCATCCGGCGGTGCTCACCAGTTTCGCCGCCGCCCGCGAGGGCAACCGCATGTCCGTCGAGGAGGCCGCGGAGATCACTGGCCTTTCGCCTGACGACATCCGCAAGGCGGCAAGCTGGATCGCCGAACCCAAAGAAGGCGGTGCGCGCCGACGCACCGTGTTCGCCTATGAGAAAGGCCTGATCTGGGGCAACGACAACTACCGCACCAACGGTGCGCTGGTGAACATCGCGCTCGCCACCGGCAATGTCGGCCGTCCCGGCGGTGGTGTGGTCCGGCTCGGTGGTCACCAGGAAGGTTATGCCCGTCCGGGCGATGCCCATGTCGGACGGCCGGCGGCCTATGTCGACAAGCTGCTGATCGAGGGCCAGGGTGGCGTTCACCATATCTGGGGCTGCGACCACTACAAGACGACGCTGAATGCTGCGGAATTCAAGCGCGTCTACAAGCAGCGCACGGACAAGGTGAAGGACGCGATGAACGCCGTGCCCTACGGAGATAGAGAAGCGATGGTCGATGCGATCGTCGCAGCGATCGAGGATGGCGGCCTGTTCGCCGTCGACGTGGATATCGTGCCCACCAGGATCGGCGAAGCCTGCCATGTCGTCCTGCCGGCGGCCACATCGGGTGAGATGAACCTTACCTCGATGAACGGCGAGCGACGCATGCGCCTCACCGAGCGCTACATGGACCCGCCCGGCCAGGCCATGCCCGACTGCCTGATCGCCGCCCGCATCGCGGGCCACATGCAGCGCGTATTGGGTGAAACGGGCCACGCCGAACTCGCCGCAAATTTCGACGGCTTCGACTGGCAGACCGAGGAAGACGCCTTCATGGACGGCTACCACGCGACTGCGCATGGGGGCGAGCACGTCACCTATGAGCGGCTGCGCGCCATGGGCACCAATGGCTTTCAGGAGCCGGCAACGGGCTTCGAGGACGGGCAAATCGTCGGCACGCAACGCCTTTATGCCGACGGCAAATTCGGTACCGAGGATGGAAAGGCACGCTTCATGCACGCGGCATGGCGCGGCCTGCAGGCGCCGGGCAAGAAGGAGCAGCAGGAAAGCTACGACTTCCTGATCAACAACGGGCGCGCCAACCAGGTCTGGCAGTCCGCCTATCTGGATGTGGAGAACGACTTCGTCATGGACCGCTGGCCGTTCCCCTTCATCGAGATGCATCCCGACGACATGGCAAAGGTGGGCATAAAGGAAGGCGACCTTGTCGAGGTCTACAACGACGCCGGATCGACCCAGGCGATGGTCTATCCGACGTCCTCGGCGCGGCCCGGCGAAACCTTCATGCTCTTTGCCTATCCGACCGGCGTACAGGGAAACGTTGTCAATGCGGGCACGAACGAACTGATCATCCCGAACTACAAGCAGACCTGGGGCAACATCCGCAAGATCGCGGACGCGCCGGCCTCGGTAGCGCATCTGTCTTTCAAGTCGAAGGAATACAGCGCCGTCTGATTTGTAGTGCGACAGAGCTGCCGCGGAAGCCACGGCAGCTCGATTGCGTGGCCTATATGATCGCGCGCCGTACCTGCGACGACACCCATTCCGAAAGGATGACGGTGATGAGGATGAGGGCGAAGATGACGGTGACTTGCGACCATGCCAGCACGTTGAGCGAGGCCTGCAGTTGCAGCCCGATACCGCCGGCGCCGACAAGGCCGAGGATCGTGGATTCACGGATATTGATGTCCCAGCGGAAGACCGTGATGCCCGCGAAAGTGGGCAGCACCTGCGGGACGATGCCGTAGTCGATGACCTGCCAGCCGCCGGCTCCGGTGGCGCGCACGGCCTCGACCTGGCTCTCGTCGATCTCCTCGATGGCCTCGTAGAGCAGTTTCCCGACGAAGCCGATGGAGCGCAGCGCAATGGCAATGACGCCGGCAAGCAGCCCCGGGCCGAGGATCGCCACGAGCAGCAATGCCCATATCAGGGAGTTGATCGAACGCGAGGCGACGATGATGAACAGCGCGATCGGCCGCAGGATGAGAGCCGAAGGCGTGGTGTTGCGCGCGGCGAAGAAGGCGGTGGGCACCGCCAGCACGGTACCGATCAGCGTGCCGAGCGTGGCGATGTTGATGGTATCCCAGAGCGGAGCCCAAAGCCTGTTCAGATAGGACAGTCGCGGCGGCCAGGAACGCGACAGGAGATCGGCTGCCTGGTGCGGCGCGTCCTGCACGAAGGTCCAGATCGTGTTCTCGTTCATGATCCGCCAGGAAATGACGAACAACACCGCGGCGGCGAACCAGCCGAGCCAGACGGCCCATTCGCCCGCTGTCGTGCGTTTCGTCCAGGCCTGCCCCGAGGTGGTGGAGCCGACGGGCATCACTGCACCCACTTGCGGATATGGCTGGAGCCGTACTCGGCCAGCATGACGAGGATGATAATGAGGATCAGGATTGCCCCCGCCGTATCGTAATCATAGCGCTGCATGGAGGTGTTGAGCGTGGCGCCGATGCCGCCGGCGCCGACGATGCCGATCACCGCGGACTCGCGGAAATTGATGTCGAGCCTGTACAGCGACAGGCCGATTAGGCGGGGCATGACTTGAGGCTGGATGCCGAAGTTCACGACCTGCCACCAGCTTGCACCGGTGGCGCGCGTCGCCTCCGCCTGGCTCTCATCGATCTCCTCGATGTCGTCGGCAAGCAGCTTGGCGAGGAAGCCGATTGTGGCGAAGGAGAGCGTCAGAAATCCGGCAAAGGGACCGAAGCCGAACATCGCGACGAACAGGATCGCTATGACGATCTCCTGGAACGCGCGCGACACGGCGATGACCGACCGGCAGAAGAGATAGATCGGCGCCGGCACCAGGTTGCGCGCGGCGCCAAGGCCGATGGGTACGGAGATCAGCACGCCGACGATGGTCGAGCAGACGGTCATGGTGACGCTCTCGACCATGCCGCGCCAGATATCTTCGGTGCGCGTGAGGAAATCGGGCAGCAGAAAGCCCTGCGCAAAGCGCGCACCTCGATCAAGGCCTTCGTAGACCCGCTGCCAATTGATCTCCAGCGTGCCGAACGCGGCGACGAAGTAGATCAAAGCCCCGCCATAGATGACCCAGCGCCAAAAGCGGCTCTGGATCAGCACCGGCGGGCGCCGCCATTGGCGCGGTGCAGCGGCGACCTGCGTCATAGGAGGCCTGCCATGCGCTCTTCGCGGGCCTGTTCGAAGGCGGCTGCCTCTTCCTCGTCGCGCGCCTCGTCCTCCTTCTCCTCGCGCATGGCGTGCCAATCCTCCTCGCCGTAGATGGCGGTAAGGGCCTTCTCGTCCAGCGCATCGGGCGGGCCGTCGAAGACGACGCGGCCGGCCTGCAGGCCGATGATGCGGTCGACGAACATCTGCGCCAGCGTGACGTCGTGGATATTGATGATCGCCGGCAGCGAACGCTCGCGGCAGACCTCGCAGATGAGCCGCATGATCTGGCGCGAGGTCTTCGGATCGAGCGAGGCGGTCGGCTCGTCAACCAGGAGAAGCTCGGGGTCCTGCTCGAGAGCGCGCGCTATGCCGACGCGCTGGCGCTGCCCGCCCGAGAGCGCGTCGGCACGCTTGTCGACATGGTCGGAAAGGCCGACGCGCTCGAGCAGGGCGAACGCCTTCTCGACGTCCTTTGCCGGAAAGCGGCGGAAGAAGGAGCGCCAGAAGGGAACGTAGCCCAGGCGGCCGGACAACACGTTCTCCATCACCGTCAGGCGTTCCACCAGGGCGTATTCCTGGAAGATCATGCCGATGCGCCGGCGCATCTTCCTGAGCGCCGGGACGTTGAGCGTGGTCAGGTCCGTCCCGTTCAGAAGCACCTTTCCGGCGGTGGGCTCGACGAGGCGGTTGATGCAGCGGATGAGGGTCGACTTGCCGGCGCCCGAGGGACCGATGAGCCCGACGACCTGGCCGCGATCGACGGTGAAGGAGACGCCGTTCAGCGCCCTGTCACCCGTCCTGTAGCGCTTTTCCAGATTGTCGATCGTCAGCATGCAGGCCACCTCGCAATAGGCCAAGGGCGGGAACCCGGTGGGGGTTCCCGCCCTTGAGCGTTCAAGCAGTTTCTACTGGCAGTCGTAGGAAACGTCGTTGGCTTCATCAATCTGGCGAATCACGGCCCAGTCATCCTTGAAGGTGATCTCGATGAACTGCGCTTCGCCGGACTTTGAGAACTCTTCCTGCAGGGCAGAACCTTCCCAGGGGAAGGAGAAGAAGGCCTCGCGGATCTTCTCCTGCAACTCCGGCCGCAGGTTGTAGACGGTGCCGTACCCTGTGGTCGGGAAGGTTTGCGACTTGTAGATGGTCCTGATCTGGTCCGCGGAAATGACCTCGCGCTCGATCATGCGGTCCTTCACGGAATTCGCAATTGCTGCAGCTTGATAATCACTATTGGCGACGCCGAGAATGGAGGTATCGTGGGAACCCGAGAAGGCGGGCTCGAAGTCTTCGCCGGCTACCATATTGAACTCGCTCTTCAGGATCGCCGATGGCGCCTTGAAGCCCGAATTGGAGGTCTCCTGTGTGAAGGCGATCTGCCCGTCACGCAGGTCCTCGATCTCACCGGCATCGGAATTCGCCGGCGCGATGATCTCCATTTCATAGCCGAAAGAGCCATCCTCGGCGGCCATCATGGCGAAGGGGCGGAATCCGGCGCAGGCGACGGCAATCGGATTGGAACCGGTGTTGAAGCCCGAGATATGGAGCCGACCCGCGCGCATGGCTTCCAACTGGGCGGCGTTCGACTGAACCGGGAAGAACTCGACCTTCTTGCCGGTGACCTCTTCCATGTGCTCCAGAAACCCGGCCCAGACGTCAGCGTAAACTGCCGGATCCTCGACAGGCGTGTAGGCGAAGATCAGCGTGTCCGGATCGACGAGCTGGCTTTCGTCGGTGGGAATATCGGCCACGAGATCGCCGTCGGCGTCCTGGTACCGGCTATCAAGCTGGAATTCGGCATGCGCTGGAAGTGCGAGGGCCACTGTGGCGGCCAGAGCGGCGGCGATACTTTTCATGACGTTCTCCATCGGCTGAATGCTTGGACCGAGGCCGAGCTATCGCAGGCGCGTATCAGTTATGTGACAGTTGTTGTGCTGCTCTTCCCACCCACGCCCCCTACCCTCAAGTTCGAGGTTTACGCGATGCGGTTCTCAATGCTATATGACTCATAAATCGGGAAACACAGATATATGGAAAAGAGAACTGCTCTTGTCGCCCTGGCGGCGCTCGGCCAGGAAACCCGGCTCGAGATCTTTCGACTCCTGGTCAAAGCAGGAGCGGACGGAGTTCCGGCGGGCGAAATCGCCTCGCGGCTCAATACCGTGCAGAACACCACCTCGACTCACCTGAAAACCCTTACCCATGCGGGACTGGTTCGGGCCCAGCGCGAGGGTCGCGTCATCCGGTACTACGCCAATATGACCGGCTTCCGCGATCTTCTCGCTTATCTGATGGAAGACTGCTGCAACGGTGCGCCGGAACTTTGCCGCCCCGTGATCGAGGCCGTGACATGCGACTGTTAGGAGATGATCCCGTGAACGATAGAGTTTTCAACGTCCTGTTTCTATGTACGCACAATTCGGCCCGGTCGATCATCGCCGAGTGCCTCTTGAACCGGCATGGAGAAGGCCGTTTCAAGGCCTTCAGCGCCGGCAGCCAGCCGCGCGGCAGGGTGCATCCCTACGCGCTCGATCTGCTCCGCCAGAGGGGCTACGAAACCGCCGGGCTGCGTTCGAAGTCCTGGGACGAATTTGCGGGGCCGGACGCGCCGAAGCTCGATTTCGTTTTCACCGTCTGCCACGATGCCGCCAATGAAACCTGCCCGGTCTGGCCCGGCCAGCCGGTGACGGCCCATTGGGGCGTTCCAGACCCGTCCACCGCAACCGGAACCGAGGCGGAACAGCGCTTTGCCTTTGCCGATACGCTGCGCATGCTGCGGCAGCGGATTTCGATTTTCGTCAATCTTCCGGTAGGCAGCCTCGACAGGCTCAGCCTGCAGAACCGGCTGGACGAGATCGGCCGCAACATGGCGAAAGCCGGCTGAAACAAAGACAAGGACCACCATGACCGATCATGCGATCGAGACCGGAGAAACCGCTCCGGCAGGCATCAGCTTTTTCGAGAAGTACCTGACCATCTGGGTGGCGCTGTGTATCGTCGCGGGAATCGCCCTTGGCCATGCGCTGCCGGGGGTCTTCGGCATCATTGCCGCCGCCGAGGTCGCCCAGGTGAACCTTCCCGTCGCGGTGCTGATCTGGCTGATGATCGTGCCGATGCTGCTCAAGGTGGATTTCGCCTCGCTCGCCCAGGTCGGCAACTACTGGCGCGGCATCAGCGTCACGCTGCTCGTCAACTGGGCGGTGAAGCCGTTCTCGATGGCCTTGCTCGGATGGCTGTTCATCGGCTGGCTCTTTCGCCCGTACCTGCCAGCGGGTCAGATCGATTCCTATATCGCCGGCGTCATCATCCTGGCCGCCGCTCCCTGCACCGCGATGGTCTTCGTCTGGTCGAACCTGACGCGCGGCGAGCCGAACTTCACGCTTTCCCAGGTGGCGCTCAACGATGCGATCATGATCGTCGCCTTCGCGCCCATCGTCGGCCTGCTGCTCGGCCTTTCGGCGATAACAGTGCCTTGGGAAACGCTGCTTCTGTCCGTGGTGCTCTACATTCTTCTGCCGGTCATCGTGGCACAGGTGCTGCGCCGCAGGCTGCTGGCGACGGGCGGCCAAGCCGGGCTGGACGGGTTTCTCGCGAAATTGCAGCCGCTCTCATTGGTGGCACTGCTTGCCACGCTGGTGCTGCTCTTCGGCTTCCAGGGCGAGCAAATCATCGCCCAGCCGCTGGTGATCGCGCTTCTGGCAGTGCCGATCCTGATCCAGGTCTACTTCAATTCGGGACTTGCCTATCTGCTCAACCGCCTGTCCGGCGAGCAGCATTGCGTGGCCGGCCCTTCGGCGCTGATCGGGGCATCGAACTTCTTCGAGCTCGCCGTCGCTGCGGCCATCGTGCTCTTCGGCCTCAACTCGGGTGCCGCCCTTGCCACGGTCGTCGGCGTTCTGGTGGAAGTGCCGGTGATGCTGTCGGTGGTCTGGATCGTGAACCGCAGCAAGGGGTGGTACGAACGCGGCGGGGCAGTTCGGGCGAAGGCTTGACGCGGATCGCGCCATGGTCATCGATGCGGACGGCCGGTGCGCCGGTTAAATTCGATATTCTTCGAAATAGGGTTGACTGCGTTTTCCAGTACCGCTATCGGTATTTCGAATTAAGTCGAAATACCGATAGCGGGACGCACCTGCGCTCGTCCGGGAGAATGCGAATGACCGATACCGCCCAGCCGGTGGACAGTTTCCCCAGCCTCGTTGAAGAGCAGTTCCGGCCGATCGATCCCACGGCATTGTTCGACGCGCCCCGCTCCATCCATCCGCCACGCATCCTCATGCTCTATGGTTCGCTGCGACAGCGCTCCTATTCCCGGCTGGCGACGGAGGAAGCAGCGCGAATTCTTCGGCGGTTGGGCGCGGAGGTGCGGATTTTCAGTCCCGCGGGCCTGCCGCTGCCGGACTCCACATCGGCCGACCATCCGAAAGTGCAGGAACTGCGGGACCTTTCCATGTGGTCGGAAGGCCATGTCTGGTGCTCGCCGGAACGTCACGGCTCCATGACCGGCATCATGAAGGCGCAGATCGATTGGCTGCCGCTCTCGCTCGGCGGTGTGCGGCCGACCCAGGGGCGCACGCTCGCTGTCATGCAGGTCTGCGGCGGCTCGCAGAGCTTCAACGCCGTCAACCAGCTTCGCGTGCTCGGCCGCTGGATGCGCATGTTTACCATCCCCAACCAGTCCTCCGTGGCCAAGGCGTTCGCCGAGTTCGACGAGGCCGGACGCATGAAGCCGTCGCCCTACTACAACCGCATCGTCGACGTGATGGAAGAATTGACGAAGTTCACGCTGCTCCTGCGCGACCGTGCGAGCTATCTCACTGACCGCTATTCAGAGCGGGTGGAGAACGCGGAAGAGGTGGCGAAACGGGTCAACCAGCGTTCGCAGTGAGGCCTCTTGCTCCAGTCGCGCAATTTCGATCTTCATCGAAACTCAATTGACCCGCCCCCGCACGCGCGCATAGGCTAATTCCATGAACCACGAACAAGCCGCAGCACAGCTTGAGGCACTGGGAAACCCGACCCGACTGAAAATCTACCGCATACTGGTGCGCGCCGGCGCGGAGGGTATATCGGTCGGCCGGGTCCAGGAGAAGCTTGGCATTCCGGCTTCGACGCTCTCGCACCATTGCAAGCGCCTTTGCGACACAGGCCTGGTTACCCAGGAGCGGCAGGCGACGACATTGATCTGCCGGGCCAATTATCCGAGCATGCAGGCGCTCATCGGGTACTTGGAGGACGAGTGCTGCCTCGATGGAACCTGCCCGCCGGTGGCAAGAGAAACGGCATCCTGAGCAGCTCTCTTTTTGCCTCAATCGTTCGAATTCACGAGAAAATTCATATGGGCGATGTGCCAGCAGCCTCTCCCGTGGCCGTCATCGGCACTGGCCCTGTCATACCATGCGCACGTAGCCTTAGAGGGGTGAAACCGCTCAGGACCGCATATTCGGAGCCTTGGCCCCGCTGTCAGGCTCCGCCCAACCTGGAACCGTCGAGCGTTTCAGGGAGGTGGACGGACGGGTGACCTTCAGCATGTCAGACGCGGAATCCGCTTAAGCTGACGGCCGAAAGCCGGTGCGGCAATAGATCGCCTACGCGAGCTGGTCGCCGAATGTCCGGCCGCCTTTTCGTACCGCAAACTTCCCTCTATGTTCCCGCGAGCTTTCAAGGGACGGGTATGGACGATATCCTGGCGCTGGCGGGGGCCAATCTGGTCTCGCCGATCATTCTGAGTTTCGTGCTCGGGCTCGCGGCGGCTCTCGCCCGTTCCGACCTGAGCTTTCCCGAAGCGATCGCCAAGGGGCTGTCGCTCTATCTCCTGTTCGCCATCGGCTTCAAGGGCGGGGCGGGCGTGGCGGCCCATGGGGTCGATGCGCGGCTGGTGGCGGCACTGCTTGCGGGTGTGGTGCTTTCTCTCCTCCTGCCCTTCATCGCCTTCGTGCTGCTGCGCTCCCTATCGAAAGTGTCCGCCATTGATGCGGCAGCGGTTGCCGGCCACTACGGATCCATCTCCATCGTCACCTTCGTGGCCGCAAGCTCGCTTCTTACCGGGCTCGGGATCGCGGCCGAGAGCTACATGGTCGCGGTGGCCGCGGCGATGGAGGCACCGGCGATTCTTTCGGCGCTGTGGCTTGCGGCCAGGCGTGGCGGCAAAGCCGAGCAGGTGGGAGGCGATCTGTGGCGCGAGATCCTGCTCAATGGCTCGATTGTCCTGCTTCTCGGCGCGTTCGCCATCGGTTGGGTCACGGGTGAAGAGGGGCTGGCGGAGATCGGCAGCTTCATCGTCGAGCCGTTCAAGGGTGTGCTGTGCCTGTTTCTGCTCGACATGGGCCTGGTGGCGGGCCGGGGGCTGCGCGGCAGCCGGGGCGTGCTGTCGCCGGGTGCCGTCGCCTTCGGCCTTCTGATGCCACTCGTCGGCGCCGTGCTCGGCCTTGCCGGCGGGCTGGCGCTGGGGCTTTCTTTGGGCGGTGTGGTGCTGCTCATGGTCCTGGCGGCGTCCGCCTCCTATATCGCCGTGCCCGCAGCCATGCGGGTAGCGCTGCCCGAGGCCAATCCCGCCTTATCGCTGACGCTCGCCCTGGGAGTGACCTTTCCGTTCAACCTGACGTTCGGCATTCCGCTCTATATGATGTTGGCCGCCGCCGTGACGGGGAACTGAAGACATGAAGATGCACAACGCCAAGCGCGTGGAGATCATCATCGAAGCGGTGATGGAGCGGCAGCTTACCAACGCACTGAACGATGCCGGCGTGACCGGCTACACCGTATTGCCGGTGAGCGGCGGATCGGGACGCTCGGGCCAGTGGAGCCGCGAGGGCCAGGTTGGACGCGCCGGCGGCATGGTCGCCGTCATCTGCCTCATCCGCCCGGAGCGGCTGGACGGCCTGCTCGAAGCTGCCTTTGCTGTCGTCGAACGTCACATCGGGGTCGTCAGCGTGTCCGACACGCAGGTGCTCCGGGCCGAGCGCTTCTGACCGGGCCCTGCGGGCCAAAGGATCAGGGCGCCACCATGGATATTGCCCAAAGCACGACCGCCACTTCAGCCAGCCGCGCCCACAGCGCGGGCCGGCATACCGGCCGGCGCTGCGATAGACCCTCACGACCGTGACCACCAGTTACGGCAGCGGAAGGAGATGAACGGCAAATGCCGCCGCCGGAGTGCCGGCAGCGAGCAGTGCGAGGACTATCCCCGGGAAAGCTGACCCGCGCGCGCGTCGGCTACTCCGTATTGGCAGGCTTCTCGGCCGCTCTCTCGGCGGGGCTCCCCGGCACCCAGCCCGTGGGCAGGGCCTGGGGCTCCGGAGCCATGCCGCGCGTGCGGATGAGCGACAGGACGATCGAGCCACCGATGAGCACCACCGTAGTCAAAAGCGCAAGCTCCGTGGGCACGAATTTGCCGCCATAGAAGTAGTTCGCGATCATCTTGAAGCCGATCACGACCAGCACCAGCGACAGCGCGTATTTCAAATAGATGAAGCGCGGCACGATGCCGGCCAGCGCGAAATAGAGCGCGCGCAGGCCCAGAATGGCGAAGACGTTCGACGTGTAGACGATAAAGGGGTCCGTGGTGATGGCGATGATTGCCGGAATGGAATCCACAGCGAAGACGAGGTCCGTGAACTCGATCATCACGAGCACGAGGAACAGCGGCGTGGCGTAGAGCAAGCCGTTCTCGCGGATGAAGAAGCGCTTGCCGTGAAAGGTCTCGGTCAGGCGAAAACGCCGCCGAACCGCTCTCAATACGATATTGTTTTCGAGGTCCGGCTTCTGATCGGCCACGATCAGCATCTTCACCCCGGTTGCGATGAGGAAGGCGCCGAACAGGAGGGCCATCCAGGCGAACTGGTGGATGAGCTGCACACCGGCGAAGATGAGGACGCCGCGCATGAAGAGCGCGCCCAGGATTCCCCAGAAGAGCACCCGGTGCTGGTACTGTGCCGGCACCGAGAAATAGGTGAAGATCAGGACGATGACGAAGATGTTGTCGACGCTGAGCGACTTCTCGATGAAATAGCCCGTCAGGAAGTCGATGCCGTCCTGACTACCCCGCAGCCAGAACAGGCCTGCGCCGAACAGGAGGGCGAGCACGATATAGAAAAGGCTCAGCCACAGCGCTTCGCCGACCTTGATCTCGCGCTCCTTGCGGTGGAGGACGCCGAGGTCGAAGGCCAGCAGCGCCAGGACGAACAGGTTGAACCCGACCCAGAGCCAGATACTCGATTCCATGGTTTTGCTTCCGCTGATCCTCCCGTGCCGGGAGGGGAAAAATGGAGATGGACGAAGAATGGCCGGGCCCTGGCGGGCCGGCCGTCACCGGATGGCGGTCAGAAATCGAACAGTTCGCCGAGCAGCGACTTGCGCTTCTTGTGGCGCGGCTGGTCGTATCCGGACTCGCGATATTGCGGCCGGGCCTCTTCCTGCCGATGTGGCCTCTCCGCGCGCGGCGCTTCGGCGGCGCTGGACCGCTCGATCAGCTTGTCGAGCTCCCCGCGGTCAAGCCAAACGCCGCGGCATTTCGGGCAGTAATCGATTTCGATCCCCTGCCGCTCTGTCATCATCAATTCTGTCTGGTCGATCGGGCATTTCATAGTGTCGCTCCATGATCCGGCCGTGCCGCGGCCAATCGGGCTGCGGCTTGCAACCATTACCTGGAGGACGACGGGGCTTCGAAAAGGGTCGGCCAACAAGCAAGATGCGCGTATCGCAGCTAACTCGAAGTCCGACATCACAATGCCGTGGCACTGCCAGAGGGGCCCGGACCGGGGAAATCTGGGAGCGCGTCGGGCGGCTTTCAAGCCCGTGCGCTGAGAATTTCCCGACGATCCTTCAGCTTGTTCTCGATGCCTTGCCGCCCTGACAGCCATGCGCCGGTTTTGCCCTTGCATTATGGCTCATCTCATGGCTCCGATGCTCGATGGCTTTGGAAAGGTTCGGTTATGGATCCACGCGACGGTGAACTTTCGAAGAGACGCTTGGAGCCTCGCTGGCTCGGCTCCTCTTCTCCGTCGCGCATTGCACTGATCCCGCCGCTGTCGGTTGCGCGTTGGCTTCTGGTCCTCGTCCTTGCCGCCGGAATCTATTTCTTTCGCGACTTTTTGGTGCCCGTCCTTGCCGCGCTGGTCATCGGCTTTGCGAGCTGGCCGCTCTACAGGACGCTGCTGAAGCAGGTCGGCGGCAATCGAACGGTCGCGGCGACCATCGCCATCCTCCTGATCCTCGCCTTTCTCATCGTACCGATCGTCCTGGCGATGAGCTACGCGATCAAGGAGATCGGCATCTGGTTCACCTGGGCGGTGGAGACGAACGAATTGGGTGCGCCCACGCCAGACTGGATCGCGGCCTTGCCCGGAGTCGGTGAATGGCTGAGCCGGCAGTGGGGCAGATATGTCGGCGAACCGGGCGCGATCGGCGAGATGGTGCAGATCACCAGCGGCGCCAATATCGGCAACATCTCCCGCGCGGTGCTGGCGGCGGGGAGCGGGCTGTTCGATCTGTTCCTCACGCTGCTGTTCATGATGATCGTTCTCTTCTTCGTCTATCGCGACGGCGAGGGCTTCGTTGCCCAACTCGACAGGCTGGGCGAGCGCATTCTGCCGGCGCGTTGGGAACGGATTTCGCGCGTGGTGCCGGCAACCATCGGTTCCACGGTAACGGGGATGACGCTGATCGCGATCGGCGAAGGCATCGTGCTCGGGATCGCCTATTGGCTCGCCGGTGTGCCTTCGCCCGTGACGCTGGGCGTCCTCACCGGGTTCATGGCGCTCGTGCCCGGCGGCGCGCCGCTGTCCTTCACGCTGGTATCCATCTACCTGGTGGCGAGCGGTTCGCCCATCGCGGGTCTGGCCCTCTTTGCATGGGGCAGCACGGAGCTCTTCATCGTCGACAAGACCCTCAGACCAAGGCTGGTCGGCGGGCCGATCCAACTGCCTTTCCTGCCGACCTTCTTCGGCCTCGTGGGTGGCGTGAAGACCATGGGCTTCCTTGGTCTGTTCGTCGGCCCGGTCCTCATGGCATTGCTGGTGGCCATCTGGCGCGAGTGGCTTTTCGAGACGATGCCGCCGACATTGCCCTCCAGGGATCCCGATCCCGTGGGGTCAGGTCGGACGTCCGAGCCTGATCAGTGACCGATACCAGATCGAAACCCAACCGACGCTTCGCTGGTCCGGTTCCACGGGAGCACTCCAACACGCGTTGCCGGTTCTCGGACGATTTAATAACGAACGTGGGTGCGGACGATTATCTATGGCTACGCGATGAGCCGCTTTTTTGAACAAGGAGATAGAGCCCATCGCCGTCGGCGCCCGGAGGGTGACAATCGCCAGCCGGAAGACACTGCCGATCACGCCGCGCAAGCGCCGCGCAAGCGCCGCGCCGTTTCTCTTCGGCCGCTCTTTTCGAACTTCTGGAGGAGTTGGAGAATTTCCGCCGGAGTGATCTCTTTGATGGGACGCTTGACGAGCGGGCTGACCAGGTCTTCGAGGAGCCACTTGGTTTTGGTAACGGTGGCCGCCCCCGCCTTCCGTTCCTCCATCCGCCTGACATGTTCCTCGGCGATTAGGCCTAAGGTGGTGCGTGCTTCCGTGATGGCCGCAATCTTCTCCTCCCTGCGTTTTGTAGAGGGGTTGATACCGGCAATAAGCAGCCTCTTAGCTTCGTCGCACTTTTCTCTCGCGTCGAGAAGCGACACCAGCGGGTATTTCCCAAAGGAAAGGATATTCTCCTTCTCCAGGTAGCGATAGCGCAATTGCCTGAGCTTGGAGCCACTTTTTTGGACGAGGAGATGGAGCCGTCGCCGTCGGCGAGACGATACGGCTTGTCCTTGGGTTGGCGTTCTTGCAGGCGAAGTCGGAAAGCGGCATGGGTAGCGGGCCTCCGGGGTAATGGGTGATACCCGGATCGTTACCCACAAACTGATGCGTTGCAATGGTACGTGGCGCGGCGCCATGAGCAGACAGAACCAGATAGCCCATTGATTTCATTGATGGAATGGACGCTGTGAGGAGCCATGGGAAGGGGCGGAATCGAAGATTGGAAAATTGCGCTTGTTTTTTAAATAGTTGATGATTGTCCGGTGGAGCTGATAACCAACAGAAATACCAACAAAATATTTCTGTGGATTGGTTCGGTTCCCGCATATACTTCAATCGGCTTCATCCTACAGCACTGGCGCGAGGCTTCACCCTGCTTGGGGCTCCGGCTGCGGGCCGGCAGCTTCCGGCGTCCAGAACTCGATAGCAGACATACCACCCGGTGGAATTAAGGCCTCAGACGAGCCCTTGTGGTCATCAACGGCCAGTACCGGATTGGCGGTATGCTGCTGTGGCCGGGTTTAACGGCGGTGCCTACGCTGCGGAAAAATGATATCTTTCCATTGCTCTCGACGTGGGAGCCTTGTCGGAGGAATTGTGATGGAGTTGTTTTCGATACGACGCCGCAGCGCTTGGGCCGATGCCTCAGAGCTAGAAGCGACTGCAGCCAAGTCTGCCCGCATCGGTGATGAGGAAATGCCAGACCGCGGCTTCAGCCATTCGGGCTGTACGTTCGAGACCGCCGAAGGCAAAAACGTGGAGCTGAAAGATTGGAGAAGCGCTGCGGGCGTGGATGTGCCGCTGTCGAACATCTCGTCGACACGCTGTTTGCGCCGCTCTTTCCCGTCAGCAAGCGCATTCGCCTTCTCGGCGTGACGTTGTCGTCGCTCGACGAGGGATCGCCCGGCGAGAAAGATCAACTTCGGCTGCAGATCTAAGCGCGCCAGACGATCACGTCAGTCGTCGTGACCGTTTGTCCTCGGCAGCGGTCTCTTGGTGATAATCTGCCGCAAAGCGTCGTTGATCCGATCCTGCCAGCCTGGCCCGTCTTTTTGGAAATAGTCTAGCACGGTGCGATCGATCCTGATTGAAACAACCTCTCTGACATCTGGTGCACCGACGGTTCACGGACCGCCGCCGCCGGCCTCTTGTCTGGCTTAAAGGCAGCCTCGGCGGCTGCCCAGGGATTTATGTCGGCCTGGCGGATTTGCCATTTGATGATCCTGACTGTGCGTTACGTCGGTCGAGGCGGTGCGATGCATACCATAACCCATATGCCATCAGGCTTCCGAATGATGCATTCGAAAGAGAAAGGCTGGACTGTCAGGCCCGGCCAAATAAGGTTTTAAACCTCCAGAGGGGGACGCGCCGGACGTATGGGAGGATACGCCCGACGCGATGCACATGTGGGTCGGCTTGAATGATGTTTCAATGAAATTGGGGTGGGCCACTGTGGCTACTTCATAGAACCAAGGATGCAGAAGCTACAATGCCAATACTGGGAGGTTGGCCCCTTCTTCATGGTGCGCAGTGTTCCTGAGGCCGAGAAGACTGACTGATGGCGGTGCACCGAAAGTCCGGCGGAAATCATTGGTGAAATGGGCTTGGTCCGCAAAGCCCGCTGCATGGGCGGCTGTTGTAAAATTGCTTCCGTTCGCAATCTCGCTTATGGCTACGCGCATTCGGTTCCAAGCCCGGTAGCGACGGAAAGGCACGCCCACCTCCCGAGTGAACATTCGCTGAAACTGGGACGCGGATAAACCCGCGTTCCTTGCCAGCTTCATCACGGGCGTCAGCTTGTCTGAGTGAATTCGCAGGTAATCAGCGGCCGCAGAAACACGCGGATCCATGCGCTTGGCGGCTCGCAGTTTGGAATAGGCGAGTAGGTCGTCTAATGCTTGGCCGGCCCATCTTGCGCTGGCACTGTCCTCCCACAGCTCACGCATGATGGAGAACTCGCCGCTGCGGCCAACAAGGACGCCGTCCACTTCCCAACTATCGCCGGATAGTGGCACGAGCGCGTCGACACCACCAACACTTGGCTCAACATAAAAGACCGCCAATGGATAACCGGCGAGATCAAGTTCGTGAAGCACTCCGGCGGGAATGACGGCTGTGCGGCACCAATGCCAACGACCTCCGTGGATTCGCAACCCGAATTTGCTGTACATTCCGGCCAGGTAAACGGGCGCCCCATGCTGATGAAGCCTATTGTATTGAAGCGGCCCTACGAAAAAGGTGCGCATTTCGTCCACATGCCAAAAGGGGCGGAGCCCTGGACTTACGGCAGCACGTTCGTACAAGCCATCTGGAGCAGGCACAGCTAACCTCCCATTGCTTGCGACCGCCGGGCCCTCATCCCGGTCGCAGCACGCAGTGTAAGCGAACCGTGCAGAAATAGAATGGCAGCACGGACAGGCACTTTGCCAGCAAGTGGAACCGCACTAGCAGGGATCAGTGGCTACGGAGGATACCGCACATGCTTCTACCTCGCTCGACCTTATCTCGGCGAAAAGTTATCGCCTCGGCTGCTACGTTGACAGCAGCTCCGGCGATGTTCGGTCTGTTCGCGTCGGCAGCACATGGCGCCGCAATGCCGCTTGGTCCGTCAATGCCCACCCACTATCGGTTCAAACTCGGCGAGTTCGAAGTAACCAATATTCTCGATGCCGGCGCAGTGATCGATGGACCCTGGCCGATCGTAGGGCATGATCGACCGCAGGCGGAAATCGAAGAGCTGATGCGCCAGAGCCTGCTTCCCGAAAGTAAGTTCCAGCCCGGCTTCACTCCCACGATCGTGAACACCGGAAAAGAGCTCATTCTTTTTGATACCGGTAACGGCGCGGATGGCTTCGTCCCGCGGCCGCATGGCGGCTGGCTTGCGAATCTGCTGGACCCAGCCGGGTTTGCCGCCGAGCAGATCGACCTCGTGGTCCTAACCCATGCGCACCCCGATCATATTGGTGGCTTGATGGAGGGGGGAGAACCGCTGTTTCCCAATGCTCGATATGTAATTGGAGATGCGGAGTTCGATTTTTGGTCGTCCGAGGATCGTCTCGCTGCAGCTCCCGACGACAACGAACATACGTCGGCCAGACTCTTCGCGACGAACGTTGCTCCTTTGGCCGAACGTATAAGCTTTATCAAACCAGGTGACGAGGTTGCCCCCGGCATTCACGCCGTTGAAGCCTACGGACACACCCCAGGACACTTAGCCTTCCACATTGAAAGCCAGGGCAAGCAGCTGTTCGTGTGGGGTGATTGCGCACATCACGAGGTAGCATCGCTAGCGCACCCCGAGTGGCATGCCTTCTTTGATATGGATAAAGCGAAGGGTGCGGAAACCAGACGGCGCATTTACGATATGGTTGCGACTGACCGGCTTCCCGTCGCTGGCTACCACACGTCGTTCCCTTCCCTTGGGTTTGTCGAGAAAAAGGATGGAGGCTACCGCTGGCTGCCGATTTCCTATCAGCTCAATTTATAGGTCTCACTCGATCCCGTACCGCAGGTTCATACTGTGAAAGTCCTTCGTAGTTCTCCTTCGGCCACAATTAGCAAAGAGGAGAACGAAAGGTCGAATGGGGGCCGCAAGCGGTCTGTCCGTTATCGGGTTAAGTTCAGCGCATTGCTGCTCGGCAGCTTAGGGGCTGAGAGCGGTCCGTCCCGTTTCGGTCAGCGATCGGCATAAGCTGCCGTTCCGTTGCCGACCTCCGATCCGCCCACCAGCATGTGTCCGCTGTTCTCGGTTCCATAGCCGAACCGGACGGACCATGTTCCATCAATGACCGTTCTAGCGATGCAGGTGCTTGGGAACCTTGACCCGGAAAGGCGCCCTTCCGCAAATGGGAGCGATCGCATGGATACACGTGTCAGGCACAGCAGGGTCCAGACTGGGCAGGTTGACACCTTTTACCGAGAGGCGGGCCCAGAACACGCGCCTGTTGTTCTCTTGCCGCACGGCTATCCCTGTTCATCCTACGAATTCCGCAACTTGATGCCGAGACTGGCGGATAAATGGCGGCTTATTGCTCCTGACTATCCTGGGTTCGGCTATAGCGGTACACTAGATGATTTCGACTACAGCTTCGACGGCTACGCCAGGTGGCTCGATCAGTTCGTGCAGCAGTTGAAGATCGAGCGTTTCGTGATCTATCTCCATGATTTCGGCTCACCGATCGGCGCTCGGTTGGCAATCATGCGACCCGAGAGAGTTGTTGCCCAGATTATCCAGAACGGTGACATCCCGTACGAAGATGCGCTTGGTCCAAAATATGCCGACATCGAAAAGGCCTGGTCGCTGCCGGATAACGAAATGCACGCTGCCGCTGCCATGCGTGAGGCTGTCACCGAAGAGAACTTCCGCGATGAGTTCCTGAACGATATCCGCGAGGAACTTGCCGACCTCGTCCCACCAGACCTTTGGCAGTTGCACTGGTTGCAGATGACCGAGCGGCGAAAGGACGTCACTGCAGACATCTTGTTCGGCCTCAAGGCAAACCGCCAATGGTTTCCCGAACACCGAAAATATCTTCAACAGCACAGGCCCCCCACATTGATCGTCCGGGGCCCGCAGGATCACTACATGCCCGAAGGGTCGGCGCGCGCCTATCTGCGCGACTTGCCCGATGCCGAACTGCATCTGTTGGATGGCGGTCATTGGCTGCTTGAAACTAACCTCGAGGAAGTCGTGTCGCTTATCCGGCCGTTCCTCGACCGGATCGAATAGCTTCTTCCAGTGACGGCAGCTATCTGCAGTTCATTGGAGAGCGGTCTGTTCGCATGGGCGGGGGCTTCGTTGAACCCTCATTATCAGCGTCGGCGATGAGATCTCAGTTCCCGTGACGGCCGGCGATCTCCCCCATAACCTTGGTCTCCCGCCCACGGTGTCACGATGAATCCGTTCGCCTAGTTCAGTGCTCCCTGTGGCGCGACACCTTCTCGCGGTTTCCACAGGTCCGCATGCTGCACCAGCGTCGTTTCCCGCCACGCGACGTGTCTAGGAAAAGCCAGCCGCAGCGTGGACATTCGCGCAGCCTTTCGCGCGGCAGGGTGAAGATGGCTTCCACCGACAGCAGGGCCAGGAAGGCGGTAACAGCGGCCGGGTCCCGCCACTCATTCAAGGTGAATTCCGGTCGTGCGCCATTCGGTTCCAGGGATCCGGCGGCAAGCCCCCTAGCTGCATCAGAAAGCAGGAAGCCCAGCGCCTCCACAGGCGGGGGCTCGCCCGCGGCGATCGCCCCGAAGACCCGGGCCGAGGCCTCCCGCACCGCGTGGACCCATTCCACGAAGGGTCTGCCTGATAGGGCGGCGACCGCTTCTGCCTGGCGAGCATCGGCGAGCCCCCGCGCCTTGAACCAGTTTCCGATGTCCCGAGCGGATTTGAGCAATTCGTTATCGGGCTCGGGCACGCGACGGTTGAACACGGCGTTCGCGAGGTCGAGGGCGGGATGCCCGCCGATAAAATGCTCCGGTACCCATTTCGTCTCAGCGTCCGCCACGGAACTTAACCTCATTATTGGCGTTATCCGGTTACATAGCTCTGTAACCGCAATACTACGGCAGTCGGGTTTCAGAGGCCAGGGCGGGTCCGGCACGAAAAGGAGGAAATGAGAGATGCAGAACTATCGCCACAAGACTCGCCACGAGACCATCGATGTCAACGGCCTAGATATCTTCTACCGGCATGCCGGCGATCCTGAAATGCCGGCTATCCTCTTGCTGCATGGCTATCCGACGTCGTCCTATATGTACCGCAACCTCATCGAGCCTCTGGCGGAATCAGCCTATGTCATCGCGCCGGATCTGCCTGGTTTCGGCTACTCCTCAACGCCATCCGCAGATGCTTACGACTACACGTTCGGGAACATCGCTGAGACGATCGATGCGTTCCTCGCTGCGTTGGGAGTCGAGAGGTTCTTCCTGTATATCCACGATTTCGGCGCGCCCATTGCCTATTATCTTGCGACGCGCCGACCGGAGCGCGTCCGGGGCCTGATCGTCCAAAACGGTAATGCCCATGACGAGGGGTTGGGCGAGGGATGGGATGCCCCGAAGGCGTACTTTGCCGACCCCAGCGAGGAGAACAGGGCCAAGCTGCCCGACTGGATGAATTTCGAGACGACCCGATACCAATATGTCGGAGAGCAGCCGGAGCGCTTGGCACGTCTCTATCCTCCCGAGGGCTGGCATCTTGACTGGGAGCGCCTGTCGCGGCCCGGAATCATCGACATCCAGTTCAAGATATTCTCCGACTATGGGTCTCACATTCGGCGTTTCCCAGAGATCCGGGCCTACCACAGGGAGCACCAGCCGCCATGCCTTCTGCTTTGGGGCAGGCACGACCCCTTCTTCGATATCAATGAGATTATGGCTTATCACCGAATTCTCGATGCGCTGGAGATCCACGTCTTCGAAAGCGGTCACCAGCTTCTGGAAACCCATCACCGGGAGTGCGCGGCTCTTATCGCTCGATTCGTACTGGACGTGGAGGCCGGGGCGTTTCGAGATTCCGCCAAGTGACGGCGGAGAGATCGGCGAGGTGCATGAGCGTTGCCTTGGCGGCTCCGGTTCGACCGGAGCCGCCGCTGCTCTTGCGTAACCGCGACCTATAACGCGGTCGCCGGCTATGTCCGTTTCCACGCGGTGGCGAAGCGGTCATCCGCGGATCCTCTGCGGAAGTCGAGTTTGGGTCAACTCGGCCGGGGCGATGATGTTTCTCTGGCGTGCTCCAGCGTAGGAGATAAAACGAGAGGGTATCGAGTCCAGGGAGCGCTGCCACCAATACAGTCCTGCAACCGAATTCATTTGGTGAGGTATACCCACATGCATTCGGAATCGCGCTGCGACACGCTCTCGCGGGATCGAGTACCTCCAAGATAGTCTGGACTTCCAGTTAAGCTATCGAACCGCAGGCAGCGCCAGGAGCGACTATTCGGATGTGTTCCGGAATGGCTGCAGTGGGCCACAGCTGACTGTCCGCTATCCGGAAGCATTTCGCTGAAGCGGACAATCCGCATGCGACCCCAATCCGGCACAGCAATTTACAGCTCCACCCGGTGGGGAGCGGCCGGCAGCCTTCGGACCAAAGCTCGCAACGCGAGGGGCGCACGCCTCGGCTCCCCTCGCGTCTTGATGATCAAGCGCCAAACGCGCCATCAATCGTATGCATCGCTCCTGTCACGAAGCTGGCCTCCGGCACTGCCAGCCAAGCTACCATCCCGGCGACTTCCTCAGGCCGCCCGTGGCGCTTGATGGCCATGAAGCTGTGCATCAGGTCCTTCATCGGCCCGTCCGCCGGATTCGCGTCGGTATCGATCGGTCCCGGCTGCACGATATTCACCGTGATCCCGCGCGACCCGAAATCCCGCGCCAACCCTCGCGCTAGTCCCTGTAGGGCCGACTTGCTCAGCGCGTAGGACGCCATGCCTGCGACGGGCATTCGGTCACAGTTCACGGAGCCGATCACGATGATCCGGCCGTCCTCCGGCATCTGCCGCGCCGCCTCGACAGAGGCATGATAGGGAGCGTGGATATTGATCCGAAACAGCCGATCGATCGCGTCCGGGTCCTGGTCCAGCGCATCCAAGGCTCGCCGAAGCCACTACGGCTGACCGCAGATCGCGCCGCAGGTTAGCATGACCATGCATCCGATGAGCGCGAAACATTTGGTCGTTTGGTTGCCTCCATCCGTAGTCGGAAGGTGCCGCCGCAGGCTCTCCGATGTTCTGGCCGTTGTTCAGCGTCCCTCATCACTCAGCATGTGATCCGCCAGGCTGTAGCAGTGGCTCGCCTGATAGGCGTTCCGGCCCCGGTTCATGTGGGTCAGGTTGAACGCCCGGATGGCCCGCAACGCCCGGCTCGCCGCGAGGAATTTGCCGATCGAGGAGAAGCCGCGGACCTTGATGCCGAACATGTCCTCGCCTCGGGGAAAGAAATAGCTGATGTCTTCCGGCGTCACGACACAGCGCTCAAGAAAAGCCTCGTCCACCTCGCCCTGATCGAGTGAATGGTCGGTGGTGAAATCGGAAAGTTGCGTCACGAAGAGCGCGCGGACGCCCTCGCCGTCCGGATGGAGCGAGAAAAGCTCCATCCAACTCGCATTGACGCGAACGAGCGCCTTGCCCGGAGTCGACGGCAGACAGGAAACCGACCAGTAGAGCCGCTCGGTCCGGCGTGGGATCGGGATGCAGTCGCGGCCGTAGCGCCGGAGAATCTCCAGGACTTCTTGCGCCTGCGGCCGGCGCAGCAGCTTCTCGAACCGCGCGGCATATTTGAAACGCAGTTCCAGGGACTCCGACCGCTCGTCGGCGTCGGCCACGATTGTCTTGCCCTCCATCCAATCGCGCTGTTGCTGGAGATCAAGGAATCGGCGCAGACCGGTAGTGCTTGGGCGGCGAGCGGCGCTCATCGGCGGTCCAGCAGTCTCGTCACCGCCTCGTGAACAAGGGCGGGGACGCTTTCGGCATCATCCAGATAGGCACTTTCCAGCAGGCCGTCCGAAAGCGCGACGAGGAGGGAAGCGGTGACAGAAGGAGCTGGGTCCCCGTCCTCCGCGAGAAGATTCTCGAGGCTGTTGTGATACCAAACGCGGCGCGCATTGATCGCCTGCCGCACAGGGCTGGCTGGATCGGGATATTCGGCCGCCGCGTTGAGGAACGGACACCCCCGCCAGCCTCCGAAAGTCACAGCCTCGCTGATACGCCCCATGATAGCCGAGATCATTTTCCGAGGAGGTTGCTTCGGAAGCGCGGCCACTGCCGCCCGCCCGAGTCGGTCTATCTCCTCAAGATAGGCGACGACGAGGTCATCTTTCGAGGGAAAATGATTATAGAAGGTCGCTTTGGCCACGCCGGCTTCCGCGATGATGCGATCGATGCCGACAGCATGGATGCCCCCCTCGTAGAAAAGCCGTGTTGCGGTGTCGAGCAAGCGACGACGCGCGGAACCTGCTTCAGGCTGGCTTTCAGCTTTTTTTTGCCTCATCGCTTGACTCTAACAGACAGGTCTGTCTATTGCAAATCTAGACAGACCTGTCTGTATATGAGAGCACCATGCAAACGAGAGACACAGCCGAAGTCATCCGCCGGTTCAATCAGGCGTTTGAGGAACACAATCCTGCAACCTTCGAGGACTTGGTCGCACCGGATTGCGTCATGGAGTCGATCCAGCCCGCACCCGATGGCACGCGCTACGAAGGCTACGATCTGAACCTGGCGTTCTGGCAGGCGATGGCGGCCGACCGCGTTAGCCGCTTCGAGGTGGAAGACACTTTTGTCATGGGCGACCACGCCAACATCCGCTGGCGCTTCCATTTCGGCGATGGCGGTTCGCTTCGCGGCGTCAGCCTGATCCGTGTCCGCGACGGTCGGATCGTCGAAGCCCTGGCCTATGCCAAAACACCCGGTCAGTCGGCGCCCTTGCCCGAGTAGTCCGCGGCAAGGATGACAAGACAGTTGAAAGCAGTCGTTTTTCTTCAACCGGAGCCTCGTTTCATCATCGGACACGCGCTCGGGATCGACCGCGGCTCCATGGCTCAATGAGGTGAGACAATGACCACCGAAAGCAAAGTTACCCGCGAGATCGTGGAACGCTTCCACAACGCATTTGAGAAGCATCGCCCCGAAGACCTCGATAATCTCATTGGCGAGGGCTGTGTCCTCGAAAATACGGCGCCGGCTCCGGATGGAGCACGCTACGAAGGGCGTGAGGCTTGCCTCACTTTCTGGCAGGGCGTGGCGTCGTCCGCCAACCTTGTCTTCAAAGCTGAGGAAATCTCGGCGATGGGCGACCGCGGGATCATCCGCTGGCAGCTTCGCTGGAGCGAGCGCGAAGAGGATCGGGTCCGAGGCGTCAACATCATGCGCGTCCGGGACGGAAAGATCGTCGAGGGTCTGGGCTACGTGAAAGGGAGCTGACGTTCCGATCGCGAACCGCGGCGATCCTCGCGGGTCGCTATCCCAGACCATGCATGGCGGTGTGCCGCCGGAATAGGGCACCAGCCCGAAGGAGCAGACTCATGATCATCATAGCCGGCTACACTCGCACCGAGGCTGAGAAGCGGGACGACACCGTGGCAGCCTTCAGAGGCATGGTCGAACGCGCGAGGGCGCACGACGGCTGTCTCGACTTCTCCATAAGCGCGGACGCGGTCGATCCGGAGCGCGTCAATCTCTTCGAATGCTGGCGCGACCAGACCGCGCTGGACGCCTGGCGCAAGGTCGCGAAGGGGCCGCGCGGGAAACCTCGGGAGGTCGCCGTAAGCCTCTATCGCACCGACAATGCCGAAAAGCCTTTCTGAGGACGGGACGCCGCAGACCCGCCGCCCGATCTGGCGACGGACGGTGTCCATTTCCCAGCTTCCGACCAGCCATCCATATAGGTCCATGTCTTTCGCTCGGTCGGCTGGCGGGCCTTCGGATTCGAGAGCAGTGAGAAACGGAGAATTCGTCATAGTCACAAGGCCTTTCGTTGCGCGGGAGCCATGGGGAGAGAAGTATCGCACAGTCTTCCTGACAGCGGCACGTCAGGAGGTCTCAGTCTTCCTTCACCATTGGCGGAATTCGATGGCAGCGAAATTGCCTCAACATAGAAATGCGAATCCCTCCCATCCAGTGATCAATCATGTGACGGTAGAACGATCATTCCGGCAGTCTTCGCGGCAACCAGAGCCACGCGATAATGCCGACCGCGAGCGTGAGCAGACCGCCGGTGCCGACCGCGACATGCAGGCCGGTGAGGAAGGCTTCTTTGGCTTGCACCACGGTATCGGAAGCGAGGCCGTGCTGATCGAGCGTTTGATCGAGTGTCCCAGCCACGCCGGGACCCAGCAGCCGGAAGCTCAGTGCCGCGAGCGATCCGAGCACGGAAATGCCGACCGCGTTGCCCAGTTCATTGCTGGTTTCAGCGATGGAACCCGCCGCGCCGGCGCGCTCGGCGGGAACGGCCGACACCGCAATTTCCGCAACGAGGCTAAACGACAGGCCATATCCGATACCTGCGACCATGGTGGAGGCAATAAAAGCCGCAATGCCGACTTCGGTGCCCGTGAACAGCAACAGGAAGACGCCTACGCTGATCAACAGATGTGTAGCCACAAGCGCGGTCTTGCGTCCGATCCGCTCGACGATGTGGGCAGTGCCCAGGCAGGTCGCCGTCAGCACAATCGCACCCGGCAACATCAGCAGTGCGGCGGTGAAGACATCGAAGCCGAGCACCGACTGCAGGTAGATGCCGGACAGAAAGCCGGCGGCGGACCAGACGACCAGCGACAGGAGGCCGGTCAGGATCGCGATCGAGAAGATGCGGTCGCGGAACAAATCGAGGTCGAGCAGCGGATATTCGATCCTCGCCTGTCGGCGAAGGAACAGCGCGAGAGCGAGGACGCCGACGATCCCGGCGATGAATTGCGTCGCTGTTAGGCCATAAGCGGCCGCATTCTTGAGTGAATAGGTGAACAGCAGAATGCCGGCAAAGGACAGCACGAGGCTCGGCAGGTCGATACGGCCATAGGTCGTCGAGCGCACTTCCCGGAGCAGGATCGGCGCGATCATCAAGAAGCCGAGCACGACGGGGACATTGATGAGGAACACGACGCCCCACTCGTACTGTCGCAACAGCATGCCGCCGATGAGGGGACCGATAGCAAAGCCGGCCGCGAAAGTCGCCGCGAACATGCCGATAGCCCGGGCACGCAACCGAGGATCGGAAAACAGCGCGCTGACGATCGCCAGCCCAGAGGGCAGCAATGTTGCACCACCCAGGCCCATAAGAGCACGTGAGCCGATGAGGCTTGCGGGCGTCTGCGCGTAGGCCGCCCCAAGCGATCCGGCGCCAAAGACCACCGCACCGACCATGATCAGCTTCAACCGTCCAAAGCGGTCGCCAATATTGCCGAAAGTGATCAGCAGCGACCCGACCACAAAGCCATAAATGTCGAGGATCCAAAGCGCCTGGTCGGCCGTCGGCGTGATTGCCGAGGTCACGCGCGGCATGGCGAGGTAGAGAATCGAGCCGTCCATGGCCACGAGCAGGACCAGCGGCAGCACCGCCATCAGGCCCAGCCAGGCCTTTCGGTTGGAGGAGCGTTCAACGGAAATATCGGTCATAGGGCAAAGTCCTCTCTGTGCGGCATGCACGAGGCACGCCGCTTCGGTCGCCGGCACCTGGCGACGGCGGTTGCAAAAGAAGGGTAGCGTCTATATACTAAAGGTAAGATACTTTTGGTATATAATGATGTCAAGCACGACGACAAAGCGCCTTCGACTCAGCCGTGAGGAGCGGCTGCGCCAGCTCCTGGACGTAGCGTGGCGGCTGGTGCGGGAGGAAGGCACGGATGCCCTGTCGCTGCCGAGGTTGTCGGCCGAAGCCGCTGTCGCCAAGCCGGTGGTCTATGACCATTTCGGCACGCGCAACGGCTTGCTGATCGCGCTCTATCGGGATTTCGATGCTCGGCAGACGGCAATCATCGACGCAGCCCTTGAGGCCAGGGAACCGACGCTGGAAGGGACAGCCAGGGTCATCGCCTCTTCCTATGTGGACTGTGTGCTCGCGCAGGGTCGGGAGATGCCCGGGGTGCTGGCGGCCCTGGAGGGTTCGCCCGAGCTGGAAAACGTCAAGCGGGATTATCAGTTGGTCTTCATCGGAAAGTGCCGGAACGCACTAAAGCCCTTCACCGGGCCACGTGGCATCGCGCAGTCCGGTTTCTGGGCGATGCTTGGAGCCGGCGACGCCCTGACCCATGCTGCCGTAATCGGTGAGATTACAGCCCGACAAGCACAGGACGAGTTGTTCGAGGTCATCCTCGCCATGGTCGGCAGGAGCAATCGATAAGTCGCCAACGGTTCTGCCGTCGCGCGGCGCAAGGGCGCTGATGCCCGAGTCAGAGCTAGTTCTCATCTGGTTCCTGCAAGGCGGGCCGAGTGCGATGGAACCGAGAACTATGTCTACTCCATGGCCCTCCCGAATGGCCTCCGAAATACGGCCTAAACCCGGTTGGAAACACAGAGGTTTCCAACCGCCCCCGCCCCATGCCGACTCTCTTCGAGATTTGGCTGTCGCGGTCATCAACGGGCCATCCTGAACTACTGGCTCGGCCATGGTTGTTATCATCCGCTAGCGGCGCGCAATCTAGCTGGCTGATTGAAGACGCTTCGCCAGAACCTTCGTGCCGGGCGCGGCCCGCCCACCAGGGCCGACCTTTGCCGACACTGTATCAGCGCTCAGCGACCCGCCGCACACCGAGCAATTGACGGTCGGATGGAACTGATGTCCGCAGCATGCGTGGACGAACAAGATCGGCCGACCTTCCTTTGGGCCGGCCCAGCGATCCCCCCACTCCGTCAACGCCAGCAGAGCCGGTATCAGATCGCGCCCCTTGGCGCTCAGCTGGTATTCCCAGCGCTTCGGCCGATCTTGATAGCTGTGGCGCTCGACAACGCCAGCTTCGATCAGTGCCTTGAGCCGTCGCGTCAACAAGTTGCGAGAGATGCCCAAGTCCTCGACCAGATCGTCGAAGCGCCTGACATCAAGAAACAGGTCCCGGATGATCAGAGGCGACCACCAATCTCCGATCAATTCCAGGCCGCGCGCCAACGAGCAGCGCATCTCCGCAAAGCTGGTTCTTTCCATGCATCGACAGTAGTGGGTTGCATCATTGAACGCAACTAGTTAGGTTCAATGATTGAACGGAGATGGTGACAATGTATCATGCCTATGTCAGACGGCAGGTGAGACAGCTGTTCCAGGCCGTGAACCGCGGCGATGCGGAGCCCGTCCTGCGTCTGTTTGCGCCACAGTTCGAGCACCTCTTTCCCGGAGATCACGCCCTGGGTGGCCGGCGCACGAGCCTTGCAACGGCGCGGGAATGGTATGCGAGACTCTATCGGCTGCTGCCGGACATCCACTTCGAGTTGCACGATATCTGGGTCAGCGGCGGCCCTTGGAATACGGTTGTGGTTGTCGAATGGGATGAAGCCAATTCGGGAACGGACGGCGTTCGGGTCACCAATCGCGGCATCCACGCACTGCATCTTAGATGGGGGCGTGCGACGCGGCTTCAGATTTGGCCAGACACCATCCCGTTGAAGGCAACTTTGGATCGGCTCGCCACCGCCGGTAATTCCGAGGCCCAAGCGACGCCCATAGTCGATTGAGGGCAAAGGCGTGGGCTCACGGCCCAAAAAGGCGATACGGCGCGGGTTACCACGGCGCTTCGCCATCTGGTTCAACGAATCGGCCGGACCCGTCGCCGCCCAGAGCATACTGGACGGGCAGCCTTGCGCCCTGTTCCGGCGTCATCATGCCGTAGCCGGTCAGGTCGGTCTTAACGAAGCCGGGGCTCACCGAATTGACCGTGATTCCCGTCTCGCGCAGTTCTTCGTTCAGCTGGATCGTCAGCATGTTCAATGCCGCCTTCGAGGCGTTGTAGCCGATATATTGCTGCGAATAGTGAGTTGAGGTCGAATCGCCATTCAGCTTCAGCGACCCCAGCGAATTGGACAGGTTCACGATACGGGCTGCCGGTGCAGCCCGCAGCAGCGGCAGCATCGCCTGGGTCACCGCCAGAGCGCCGATAAAGTTCGTCTCCATCACCCGACGGACGGCGACGATAGAGGCCTTGCTCGGGGTAGCGTCAGCAAAGTCGAAGATGCCGGCGTTGTTGACGAGAATATCGAGCTTGCCAAGCGCATCCCCGATCTCTTTCGCAGCGGCCGCGATGCTTGCCGGATCGTTGAGGTCGAGCCGGACCGATTGCGCCGACAGACCTTGGCGGTGAACCTTGTCGCCATGCGCACCAAGGACGGCGTGGCGTCGCTCTCCGAAAAAAGCTGGGTGACGATGAACCATAACGTCGCTGAGGCGATCAGCAAGATGAGGACGCGTTGTATCCATCGGGCGAGGCGAGTCATGGCGCATCATAAGCGCCAAAGCCGCGCCAGCGATAGCCGGCAGGGCACCCGCGTCGGCGCCCGCCGCCCTGCTGTCACTGGCATCTGCGACGGCTCACAGCTCGAGTTCTGTTTGGGGACAAGGCAAGCCGGCAGCGAACTGGCGGAAGTCTAGGGATAATCCTAGGAATAGCCGATGACGTTGTCGAGAGTTGAGGTGATCACGTCAATGGAGAGACGCCGTCGCTGCTCACGCGAAAATTGGGCGCCGATCCGGGGTGCGCGCCGATGGGTGCCGACAGGTCAGTTGTCTGCCGATCCCCCACACACTCGAAGCTCACGCGGCCCTATAGGCTGGTTTCGGCGTTGCCGTTTTGAGCCGGAGAGCAGGCTTTTCCACCAAATGCCATGACAGATAGGCAATCAGCGCGGTCACAGGCAACGCCAGGGCTGCCATTTCATATCCCGACAGCCCATCTCCCACCACCGCCCGGATAACTTGAGTGACTGGCCAGCCGTAGAGATAAACACCGTAGGAAATATCACTGCGGGTATTGAACCAACCAAAAGCCTTGAAGTCAGCTGCGCCGATCCAGATGAGCGGATAAGCGGCAATATAGCAGAAAGTCTCCGGCAGGATCTGAAAATGAACGGCCGGGATGAACCCTAGCGCAAACAGTGCGGCGAGCCATCCCCGCGGTTTATGGAACTGCACCAGCCAATTCATAATAATACCGCAGCAGAACGACGGAAGGACAAAGAGCAGCGCCGCCATCCATTCAATTGAAACCACCTTGCCATAGGCAACTGAGAACCCGATCAGGCCGAATGCGATCAATGTCGCTATGATTTGTCGACTTCCTTTGAAAAGGGACATTGCCATTAACAGGGCAATCAACGCGTAACCGATCACCTCCAACCGAATCGTCCACAAAACCCCATTTGCAATGCCAGGCAGATAGTCCGCCTCACCTGGTGGCGGATAAAACGCGACATTGGAGAAATACAGGCCATCGCTGTGCAGAAAGATCGCCTGCATTGCCACGCTCATGACTTTTGGATCGAGGACAAATGCCGTCGCGCCATCAAGCGCAAAAGGTGGGCAGATCACGTAGGTTATGAGCAGCGTACTGACAACCAGGGCCGGAGCGATCCTCAGGAACCGCTTCCGGAAATAGTCGGCCAATCCTGCCGAGCGCTTGGCACTTTCGGTTACCAGAAAGCCGCTGAGTATGAAGAATACGAACACGCCATATACGCCGGCAATCAGGCCGGTTCCGTGTAGCGGTTCGGTTTCTTCCGATCCGGTCGCGATCAGGAATGCATGCGAGAACACGACCGACGAGGCCGCAACAATCCTGAGCGTGTCAAAATTGGGATACCGAACAGAGGACATAGCGTCACCTTGAGCTTGCAATCACCGCGTTGCGGTTCAGCCAAATCCCTGTAACCGGGGTTTTATCATCATTCCCATTTGCCCGTCCCCGTGTGCATTTTGGCCCCGACCCTATCAGTTCAACGCGACAGACCAGCTTTTCACCCCGGTCTCATCGCGTGAATTCCTGCTGCTTGCGGCACATCATCCCTATTGGCCCCACCTCTTGAGAGAGTCGCGCTGCCGACGTTCGCCAGAGGATTATCCGGCCATGCTTGAGAGATGGAAATGCTTGTGAGCAGTCAGGCTTGCGGCAATCAGCGTAGCGCCTCCAGCCGCTGCAGATGATTCTGGACGAGATCACCCCGCCGTAGTTTTCTTGCTTCATCGTCGGCACGGGATGGGTTGTTTTTGAATACATACCATTTACCGCCGAGAGAAGGTTTCTGGTAGATGACGCCGTCCTTCTCCCGATGCAAAAAGCAGGTCGTATCCGGCGCAGCGTTCATCTTCGTAAACCACAGTGCACGCATGCAAACCTTTCCACTGTCCGTTGTGTACCAGCGGCCTTTGGCATAGCTCCAGTAAGCGCCCTTCTGGGACCAGCCAGAAAAGCGCCGTCCATCATTGGAGAAATAGCCCGCACCGTCTCCCCAATTCCAGGAACGCCCCGCATAAAGCGCATCAAGCTGTTCGGACGACATTGGCACTCCTGCCTTGGCCTTGAGTGCAGTCTCGCGAAGATAATCGCTCTTCGCATCCGCCCATGCCGAAGTCATAAATAATCCTGAGATCGCGATTCCCGCCGCAATTAGCCCCAACCTGCCCATGTCATTCTCCAGTTCGATGTTTCATCCAGGGTGCTCGGCTACGCACCCGGTAATGGTCCCTGCCGGTTCCGCCAAAATGGACCTTGCGTTCATTTAAGGGCGCGAAACCTGGCATAGCCGTTTCAAGTCGATGCATTCAGTAGCAAGATAGGCGGCTTGAGTCGTTGCCTGGTAATCCGGGAACTTTTCAATATGTCCATTTTTCATAATGAGATGTATGCGCGGATATCGCCTACTGCACCTGCTCTTGAGGCGGGAGGGCGTGGCAGTGAACTGAAAGAAGCTCTATCGGCTCTACAAGGGGGAGCGGCTGACCGTGAAGAAGCGCGGCGGCCGCAAGCGAGCGCTCGGCACGAGAGCGCCTATGGCGATCCCGCAGGATCCCAACCAGCGCTGGAGCCTCGACTTCGTCTCCGACACGCTGACCGACGGCAGGCGCTTCCGGATCCTGTGCGTCATCGACGACTTCAGCCGCGAGTGCCTGGTGGACGGCGAATCTGAGCGCTGACATCTCGGTCTCCCCAAATTGTTGCCGTCACTACCTAGCCTGACCCCATTCGCATTTGCGGTCAAAAATTGCGCCTCCGTGCATTTTTATTGCATACTGGATTATGCGATTTTGGAGATGTGGATGGATCGGATCGACAGGAAACTGCTGAACCTGCTGCAGCACGATGCCTCACGAACGAACGCCAACATGGCCGATGAGGTCGGCCTGTCCCCTTCGAGCTGCTTGCGGCGGATTCGACGGCTACGTCAGGCGGGTGTCATCGACCGGATTGCCGCAATTTTGAACCCTGCCAAGGCCGGGCGCACCTTGAGAGCCGTGGTGACAGTGGAACTGAGGCTTCACGGTGAACCGAATACGCGGCAGTTTCTCGATTTAGCGGTCAGGGAGGATGCAGTCGCCCAAGCTCATGCCGTCACAGGGGACGTTGATGCCGTCTTGATGCTGCGCCTGCGCGATATGGAAGAGTATGATGCACTTTGCCATCGGCTGTTCCAGGACCGGACGAATGTTGCACGCTACTGGACGATCATGGTGATCCGCACCGCCAAAGATGAAACTGCAATCCCACTATAAAAGGCGCTGGGTCGATGCAATTGCGTAGACGGCTGTGGCTCAAGCAAGTCGTTCATCGCATTCGGGATCGACGAGCCATGAAACCACTGCACGTGACTCCTGACCGCACTACTGCCGGCCGGCGTTGCATCCTCATGTGCGGAAGACACCCTAAGAGCGTTGGGGCCTCTGAATATTAAAGGAGCCAAATGGGTGTGCATTCCAATATGCAGGTGCTTACCTGCTATTGATATGCAGGCAAAAACCTGCGTATTGTTGCGTCGTGATGGAGAATCCGATGGACGATGACAAGGTGTTCAAGGCGTTGGCCGACCCAGGCCGCAGGGGACTGCTCGACCGTCTTTATCAAAGGAACGGGCAGACGCTCGGTGAGCTTTGCAAAACCATGGACATGAAGCGTCAGTCGGTGACCCAGCATCTGGGGCTTCTCGAGGAGGCGAACCTCATCAGCACGACGCGGCGCGGGCGTGAGAAGCTTCATTTCATCAACCCCGTCCCGCTGCATGACGTCTACGAGCGGTGGGTTCGCAAGTTCGAGCAGGAGCGCCTCACCCTCTTGCACGACTTGAAACAGGAACTCGAAAGGACCGACAACATGACCGATAAATCAGCAAGTTTTGTATACGTCACCTATATCCGCACGACGCCGGAAAAAGTCTACGAGGCGATCACGTCTCCCGAGGTCGCCCGCCGCTACTGGGGGCACGAGAATGTGTCCGAGTGGACGCCCGGCGCGAAGTGGGAACACATCCGCGCAAACGAAGAACGGCCTATCGAGATCGTTGGCAAGGTCATCGAAACCGATCCGCCGCGGCGGTTGGTTATCACCTGGTCCGCAGCCTCCAAGGCCGGCGATCCCAACGAAGAGAGTCGCGTCACCTTCGACATCGAAGAAACTGACGAGGGGATGGTCAAATTGGTTGTGACGCACGACCAGCTTCAGCCCGGCAGCGGCATGGAAAAGGGAGTCAGCAAGGGCTGGCCGCTCGTGCTGTCGAGCATGAAGTCCTTCCTCGAAACCGGCCAAGGCATGGATCTCTGAGCCAAACGCCGATCATCCAGAAAAATAGGAGCTACCCATGAATCAGAGGACCTATACAGGCGGCTGCGCGTGCGGCGCCATCCGTTACGAGGCGACTGGCGAGCCGATTGCCGAACTTCACTGTCAGTGCCGGCATTGCCAGATGCGTAGCGGCACAGGCCATTCATCCTACGTCGTCTTCGCCGGAGTTGGTGCGGTCACTGTGACTGGCGAGCCGCGGAGTTGGCGCATTGCCGGTGACAGTGGCAACGAGAAGATCCACGCCTTCTGCCAGACCTGCGGCACACCAACCCATGTCACATTTGCTGCGAATCCGGAAATCACGGCAATCCACCCCGGCAGTCTTGACGATCCGACGTGGTTTCACCCAACCCTCATGACCTATGGCAGCCGGGGCCTTGACTGGGACCGGCACGATCCGGAACTGACCGTCCTAGAGAAAGGGCCACCGGCCTGATCAAGCAGGCCAGAACCAGTCCGCCACAGATTGCAATCTCTATCCGGTCCACTCATCGCATTGCCGCCGGTGGTCCGGTACCCTCATTCAAGGATAATCACATGACCAGGACATCATTCCGTTCATCTCAGCGCTCGAAGCCCGCCCGCAGAGGCCTGGCCCAGCATCTTGCCACTATCGGCACGATCATGCTGACGACGTGGGCGGTCTCCGCGATCGCTCAGGAGCAGCCCACGACGCTGGAGCAAATGCCCGCCGAACTCGAGACACGCTTCGCGCTCAGCGCGCTTCCGCCCCAACTGAGGGACGAGGCGGCAGTCTACCTCCTCGACCCGGAGAAAGGGTATGAACTGGCTATCGAAGGAACAAGCGGCGTGACCTGCATCGTCCAGAGAACGGTTTGGGAGATGGCCGACTTCCGGGACGATATCTACATCCCGCTTTGCTACGACGCAGCCGGGGCATCTACCTACCTGCACGTCATCATGGAAGCAGCCCGGATTCGCGCTGAAGGTATGGGGCCGCAAGAGCTGAAATCGACCATTGCGCAACGATGGGAAGACGGAACATATCAGGTGCCGGAGCGTGCAGGCATGTCCTATATGGTTGCCCCTGTTCAGCGCACGATCGGGCCGCCGGACCTTGAAGTGGTTACGTTGTCGCTGCCCCATTTCATGCCTTACGCTCCCAATGTATCAAATCAGGACATCGGCGCGCATCCGGACCTGGCTGACCCGGCAAGCCTCCAGAACCCGTTCATCGACCGCCAGGGAATCGATGAGCAAAGCTATTTTATCCACATGGTCGGCGTTGATGAAAAGGCCGACATCCTCAACAGGGAAGCAGACCTGGTCGAAGATCTCTGCGCCTATCGCGACGTTTTGTGTTTGGCGGATGCAGACTAACAATATCAGAGGCCGAACCTACCGCGATGATGATTGGCCGACGCATTGGCCGATCATCCCCGGTTTGACAAAGTCTACCTCGACCAGGTCCAATTTACATTCAGGATTGAACGATGCCGCTGACGCGGCATTTGGCCACCCGGTATTCAAACCCGAGAGATGCCAGTCGGTGTTCTCGCACTGGATTGCCGCAATGACTACGGAACGAGTAAAAGCATGGATGAATCCGCAGGACGCCATATTCTCGATGTCATTGATGCTCATGCCGGTGGCGATGTCGGCCGCGTCGTGCTCGGGGGTGTGGGCAATCTGCCAGAAGGTAGCGTGGCTGACCGCGCGCGCTTCCTACGGCACCACGCCGATAGGCTGCGCCGCCTTCTTATCAACACGCCCTATGGCAATCCCTCTCAATGCATCAATCTGGTCATTCCGCCTTCCGATCCTGAAGCAAATGCCGGGCTGATCATCATGGGCACGATGGGCTATCCGGATTTCTCCGGCTCCAATGCCATGTGCACAATCGCAGCCCTGGCCGAGACCGGGCGACTGACATTCGAGGATGAAGAACGGACCTTTGCGCTGGAGACACCGGGAGGGATTACCAGACTGAATGTAAATCGGCGTTCGGGAGAACTGGTATCTGTTGCCTATGATGCGCTGCCTGGCTTTGTTGCCGTCGAGGAGAATCTCGCAGATGTCGAGGGTTGGGGATCGGTCCGCTACAGCCTTGTCTATGGAGGCGTCTTCTATGCCGTTGTTTCCGGAGCGGATGTGGGCCTCGATCCGGTGGGAACTCCCGTCCCGGAACTGACCCGGTTCTTCAATTCCTTCCTTCCTGTTGCTGCGCGCCAGGAGCTCCACCACCCGGTTCACGGCGCCATGCCGCCGCTTAAACTTGCCTTGCTAGCCGGCACGGTGGATCGGGGCGCTTCGGAGGAGCCGAGCGCTCATGTCGCAGTTTATATGGATCCGGGCGTCATCTGTCAGGGCCCCACAGGCACGGGGACAACGGCGCTTCTCGCATGGCTGGAGCGCCGGGGTGAGATTGCGTTCGGCTCAACAATCCGCACGATCTCGCCCTTCGGCAACGAATTCACCGGCACGCTCACGGAGGCCGTTACCGTCGGTGGGTACGCCGGTGTCGGATCGTGCATATCCGGCAAGCCGCGCCTATTGGCGCACAGCCGTGTGATTGTCCATTCCGACGATCCGCTCATCCAAGGGGGTGAGCTTGCAGAGATCCTTGTCCGTGAGGACAGCGACCTTGGCACGACGGGTTAGGTCGAAGCTGTTTTCTTCATATGTTTCAGCTGATTCCCCACCCATATGTGCCGGCCGGAAGGTACATGTTAGCATATTGTCCGCCAACTGCCTGAATGTGATGTTCGTTGGATTTTCAGGGAGTTCGCGCCCCATCACCAACGCATTTCCCGCTCCTTGAGTTTCACCACCGCGAATGGCACATGTTGCTTTGAGAAGCTGGCGCGGAGCTTGTTGCTCCGCGCCTTGTTAACCTCAGCTCCTGGGGATGACGGCCATGAGGCTTTCGTCGTCCCGGCCCGGGTAGCGGCCGAGATTGGCCCGGAAGATCCGGTTGGGCGTGTAGGCGGTGAGCTGGAAGTACTGGTTGCCCTGCTTGCTCCGCTGCTTCCAGATGCCGCCGATCTCGACCCTGCGGCCGCGCGGGCTGTAGCCGAAGAGGCGGTAGACCGGGGGCACCCTCGTTGGTGCTGTCGAGCGTCTCGCCCATGACGTTGAAGTCGAAATCCAGGGCTGCAATGTTGCCGCTCAGCGTGCCGTCCTCGTTGAAGCGGATGAAGTTGGTCCGATCGGTCATTGGTGTCACTCCGTGTTTAGATCTATCGACAGGGACGCCAAAAAGGTCCGGGAGAAGAGCGAACTGCACCCGAAGGGCCGAAACGGAGTGGAGGGCGACGGCGGGCGTGAAAACGGAAGGTTCGCCGCTTGCCGGTGAAAGCCATTTTTCTCGACCGGCGGCGTTGCGGCCGCTCGCCGGGCCTTAGTCCCTCGGTCGATAGAATCGACGAAAAACACGGAGTGAACCTGGCTGATGAGCGGGTTGACCACACCGTAGCCAACAGCGCCCAGGGACGGCTTTCAGCGGCTTTGCGCCTGCCCGATCGGCCTCACCTTGGCGTCGGCAGCACGATCGGCACTGGAGGACCGCCCGCACCTGATCGCGGCTGCCCGCCGCGGCCGCCCTCGTGCGATCGGCTGGACGAGGCGAGGATCAGAGCACAGACGGGAAACGCCCCTGCCCTGCCCTGCACCCCCTCGGCCGTGTTTCCGGCTTCTGGCATCGGCTTCCTGGAACAGGTCGATAGCTTATGGCTTGGCATGACGCGGCTGTGGGAAGGAAGCGACAGAAACGCACCACCCGTTTCCAGCCTCCTGTGAAATTCAGAAATGCAGCGTTCACAAGAGAAGTGAAGTGGAGGCACTTGGGGGAGCGTCGCAGTATGGTGGAAAGCGGACGGCCTGCTACAGCTCGGTAGCGCTGCTTCTAATTGTAGCGTTTAAGCGTGCTTCGATCGCGGCAACGGCATCGCTAGCAGATAGAAGCGCAGTATCAACCACCAACCGGTCGGTAGTCCACGGGGCGTATTCGCGGGCTTTCACCGCCGCCCATGACGGAAGCTCGAACCCAGCTATATCTGCAACCCGTGTTTCCACACGCCGCCTGTGCTCGTCCTCGTCACTGCAAATCATCTCGGCCTCAAGGAAGGTTACTCCAACCTTTTGAGCTACATCCCGCCAACCCTGTCGGCTTTCCGGCACCGGATTGACGCTATCGGCGATGACAAGATTGCCTAGCTTGAGGTTCGAGGAAGCAATGGCGAAGGCTACAAGGTATCCTGCGGGACCGATATCGCAGCCTGTGTCCGCGTTGTGCACGAGGGTGTGTTCGATCTCGTCGACTCGAACGTAGGTGGCGGACCGCTTGGCGGCCAACGCCTTTCCGATGGTCGTCTTACCCGTACCCGGCAATCCGCTAAGGATGATAAGCATATGGAGTGCTTTCGGCTGCTTTCCTATGTCCAGTTATATGCGTTGGCCGCACGAACGGGAATGACCGACTAGAGGTCGGTTGCCGAACGGCGGCTTACTCAGTTTTTCGGCCAGGACCAGACAGTCAGCAGACGGCCCCCTAAGCTGTATCACAAGATGCAAGACTTCTAGGTAGCAAGCGGTAATCGGCGACAGTTGTGTAGCCATGGTGCAGCGGATCATCGGCGAGATATGGCCTAACGTAAGCTTCGAGGTCGATCTCCAAAGCGTATCGGGCTACGCGGCACTGGAGATCGATATTAGCTACTTATGCTTTTTGTCCTGCCAGATGTGAAACAGCAAGCGCAATGATAGCCAGGGTTGCGGCGATCAGGCTGACATACTGCGCGCCGACCCACTGGATTCCGACAGCGCCCACCACGCCCGACATGGCGATGGCGAGGTAGAGAACCGCCTGGTTGAGCGAGATCAATACGGCGGCGGCATCGGGCCGGAGCGACATCAGCCGGTGCTGTTGCGGTGTAGTGATGGCAAAGGCGGCCAGTGCATAGAAGGCGATCATTGCGACGGCAGCGCCGTACTGTGTCGTCGTCCACGGCAGGATGACAGTGCTGACGGCCAACCAGATAAGCGCGATGGCGACTACCCGAGCGCCGCCGATCCTGTCGGCGAGAAAGCCTGCCCCGAAGTTCCCGATCGCGCCGACGACGCCCAGCGTGAACATGAGGACGGCCAGTGCGACACTGCTTCCTGCCGTTGCCGGAGCGAAGATGACGCCGACATATGTATAGGGAATGAAGACCGCCGTGAAGCCGATAAGCGTCGTCGCCATCACCGCCATCACTCGCCGGTCCACAAGCGGGCGTAGCCGTTCCGCCAGCGTTTCGGGCGTCTCGATCGGCACATGCCTCGGCACCAGGGCGAGCACGCCGAGAAGTCCCGGGAGGGCGAGCGCGGCCGTGAACCACATCGTTGTACGCCAGCCGGCAAATCCGCCAAGTGCAGTGCCGAACGGCGCACCGAGCGACACAGCTGCGGTGAAGCCGGTAACGACGATGGCGATGGCACGGCCCTGAAACTTCTGCGGCACGAGTGCTGCCGCCGTAACGGAAGCATTGGGGATGAACATCCCCACGCCGGCCGCAGCTATAATCTGCGCCAGCAGCACCTGCGCATAGGTGGATGCCAGGGCAGTGCCAGCCGAACCGATCAGATAGATAACGGTCGCTACGACGAGCACCGCCCGGCGCGGCCAGGAGGCCGTCAGCGTGGTGAGCAAAGGCGCAGCAATCGCGCAGGTCATGGCAAAAACCGTGACGATCTGGCCGGCCTTCGCCGCAGAGATAGTGAACGACTCCATCAACAGGGGTAGCAAACCAGCCAAGACGAATTCGCCCGTGCCCACGGCGAAGACGCCCAAGGCCAGGACGGTGACTCGCCCGAGCCCAGGAGAGTCACCGTCCGTCAGATTTTCTGATTTGGCTCGCATATCCATGACAGCTCCTTGCCCCCGCTCGCTTCAAGGCTGGACGGGCCGCTTTGCATCTCATAAGTTGGAACCGATCAGTTCCGTTCATGCATTCGGTACTGATTGGTTCCGTATCTGTCAAGGACTCTGTAGATGCCGACACGCGCACGTGAACGTTTGATCGAAACTGCCGAGAAGTTGTTCTATGCGGAAGGCATTCAGGCGGTGGGTCTGGAGCGGCTTCTATCCGTCTCGGGCGTTGGTCGCGCCTCTTTCTACCGGCACTTCGCCAGCAAGGATGATCTGGTCGTCACCATGCTGCGCGGCCACGATAGGGCGTACCGCGAGTGGCTGGAAACGCGCGTCCGCGATCTCGGCGGGGATCCGCTGGCCGTCTTCGATGCGCTCGCGGAAAGGTCGGACTGGTCGGATTATCGCGGTTGCGCATTCATCAACGCAATGGCCGAGATCGCCGACCCCGCCAGTCCGGTATTCCGGATCGCCAAAGAACATAAGCGCGCCGTGGCGGAATTCCTCGGAAAATGTCTAGTCGCCGCCGGTTACCGCGATGCCGAAACGCTCGCTCCGCAACTGGTCCTGCTCATCGACGGCGCGACGGTGACCGCGTTGCACGAGCGAACGAACCAACCCATGCGAGAAGCCAAAGAAATTGCGCGAGGCATGCTGTGGCGGTCGAACGATGCGTTGGCGAACGGATAGCGTTTTTGATCCGTCAGTTCATCTTTGAACGTGGATTGTCGCAATGTCCGCTATGGAAAATCCGAACCTCAAAGCTGCCGGTCGGCTCGCGGCCCCCAGGCTGCCGAGCAGGATTGCGCCGCATCTCGGCTGTAGAGGCCAGCTTTTCCGCCATTGCCTGCGACAAGGCTGGAGGTCGCGGGTGCGGACGAAGCTGCCGTTGACTGAATGTCCGCTATCGGTTTTCGCTCAGTGCTACCAAGTCCACTTCGATGTCCGAGAACCCGTATTTCTTTGCCATATTCCTGTGCTCTGCGGTGCCGAGGAAGAAAGCGAGGGCCTGGTTGATTTCGGCCACAAGTTCTCGATCTTCCCGCGCAGCGGCAAAGGCGCCGAAGGCAGGAGGCTTCTCAGTGACCGGCACGCTCGTCTCTTCAAGACGCCATTCCGGGTTCTGCTCGATAAACCCTGTATGAGCGCGGCCCACGCTCGCATAGGCGTCGGCGTAGCCTTCCCGCACCGCTGCGGCGGCCTCGGTGTATGTTTGGAATACACGCAAACGCTCTTTGGGTACCCCGAATTCTACGGCCGAGCGATGTTGGAATTGATCCTGGATGACGGCCAGCACAGCGGCGCCGTTTGCGGCAACCGAACGATAGCCAATAAGGCCAAGAGGATTGCTTTCTCGGACAAGCAGTCCGTCCGGCAGTGCCCAGATCGGGTGCGTGAAGGCCGCGATTTTCTGACGCTCCGCCGTTGCGAACAGGCCGGTCGTCATCTGCCAACGACCATCAGAGAGTCCCGTAAGTAGTTGCGCAAATTCGGTTTCCATCGGTTCGAAGCTCTGACGGAGTGCACCGCAGACTTGGCGCGCAATCTCGACGTCATGGCCGAGGATTGCCCCGGACGCATCCCTGTAATTAAACGGAGGTTCGATCAGAAAGGCAAATTTCATCCCTCGTCCTTCTCTGTGGCCGCATAACTTGCGATCTTGATCGCCAAAACTTCGTCACACCGATCCAGCGCCTTGCGCTGGCGCATGAGTTCCTCGCGGTGCTCAAGAAGAATTTGACGTCTTTCCGCCAGTCCATCATCACCCTGCTTGGCGAGTCGGGTGAATCGGCGCATCGCGCTGAGGGACATTCCTGTTTCGCGAAGCCAGTAGAGCAACGTGAGCCACTCAACATCTTTGGGAGTGAAGTGCCGATGGCCGTCTTGGCCCCGGCTGATCTCTGGCAGCATTCCGCTTTTGTCGTAGAACCGTATCGTATCGCTTGAGAGCCCGCATTTGACGGCTGCTTCTGAGATCTTCATGATGTTCACTCCTGCCCGATGTCATACGGGCTTGGAGTTACTCCAAGTCAAGATGGAACCGGTCGTTCGCTGCAACGAAACGAATGGGCAAAGTGGGCTCGTTCGTGACCTCAACCCCAGCAGGTTGAACGACAGCTATCGCTTCCCCAAAGCCAAAAACCGACAGTCGTCCTACGGCCCCTGCCGGGCCACAACGCGCGCCCCATGTCTGATGTTCGGAGCTCAAGTTCCGGACTCACCTAAGAAGACGTTCTCGACGCATGTCACATTTTGTGAGCCATCGTTGTCATGTCTTTTGTAACGACAACTCTCAAAGGAGATGACGATGACCAACAAGACAACAGCGACGATTGATTCTCAGGCGGAACACCTGACACTCATCAATGTGTATGAGGTCGAACCCGAAAAACAGGCCGAATTGGCGAAGGTGCTCTCGGAAGCGACCGCAAGCACGATCCAGCATCAGCCCGGTTTCATATCGGTCAGCATTCACAGCAGCCTCGACGGCCAGAAGGTAGTCAACTACGCGCAATGGACGTCGAAGGAACACTTCGAGAGCTTCATGAAGAAGCCGGAGACGCAGGATCAGCTTAAGCAGTTCGCCGGGCTCGCGAAGTCCGTCGCGCCCAACCTCTATAGGGTCAATTCGGTTCTGGCGGAATAGTCGGCAAGAAGGTGGCAGAATGAATGACATCCATTCCGATCCGTCATTCGTCGATTTGCGGCCACGCCTCGTCCGACTGGCGTATCGGATGCTGGGATCGGTGGCGGACGCCGAGGATGTCGTTCAGGATGCGTGGGCACGGTGGCTGGCCGCGGATCGCGATGCGGTGCGTGCACCGGCGGCCTTGCTGCGAACTATCGTCATGCGCCTTTGCCTCAACGAGCTGAAATCCGCTCGGCGCAGGCGTGAGACCTATATCGGGCCGTGGCTCCCTGAACCCATCGTCGAGGTCGAGGAACCCGAAACCATCGATGACATCACGCTTCCGCTGATGATCGCACTGGAACGCCTTTCGCCGCTGGAACGCGCCGCATTCCTGCTCCACGACGTTTTTGGGATAGGCTTTGGTGATGTGGCCGGTGCCATCGACCGTGAACCGGCTACCTGCCGCAAGCTTGCCAGCCGGGCGCGGGAGCATATCCGGGCCGCCCGGCCGCGTTTCGTAGTGACGAAGGAACATGGGCTGGAAATTGCTGCGGCCTTCTATGCCGCTTCGCGCAATGGTGACATGGGGACGCTTCGGTCGCTTCTCGCCGAAGATGTTACGGCTTGCACGGACGGTGGGGGCAAGGTGCCGGCCTCCCCGCGTCCGCTGGTTGGCCTCGCCGAAGTCATGGCACGGCATGTCCAACTTGCGCAGGAGTTTAGCCAGTCGCCGTCGCTTCTCATCCGCTACGCTGTCATCGACGGACTTCCCGGCTTTATCACCGTCGAAAGCGGTGGTCTGATGCAGACCACCGCCTTGCAGATCGCGGAAGAAAAGATCGTCGCGATCTACATCACCAGGAACCCGGACAAGTTGCGGCACTTGGACAGTGTTTCCGTGCAGTAGAGGATTTTTACTGCATTGGCAGCAAACGATCGCTCCAGGCTCTGTTGAGCCCGGCATGAACGTCCGCAATCGCTTTGCCGATGACGGAAGCAGTCAGTCCTCTAGCGCCCCCCTCGCGACCCGTGGCACGGGCGAGGCGCAATTCGCTGCGTGGCACAGCGAAATCAATGGGCCTCAAGCGGTCTGGCTATCTGCGAGATACGCTGGAACTTCTTCCTGTAGGCAGACGGCGACAATCCCACGCCACGCTTGAAGACCCTGCGAAAAGAGGCCGGGTCGTCATATCCGACCGAAGCGCCGACCTCGTCGACCGACAGAGTGTCCGTCTCCAGCATTTGCTTCGCTTCCTCGATTCGCATTGCCTGCACGTATTCTATCGGCGCAAAGCCCGTCGCCGCCTTGAAACGACGCGAAAAGGTGCGCGCGTTCAGACCAGATCGCGCGACCATTCGTTCCACCGGTTTGGCCATTGCGTAGTTGTCGGCGATCCAGACTTGGCAATCCGAGATCGGCCCGTCTTCCGACGCCATTGGACGGGTCATCACCGCATAAGGGGATTGGCCTTCGGAATGCCCGCTGATCAGGAATACTTTCGCAGTCTCGATCGCTTGCTGATATCCGCAGTACCTGGCGATCAGATACACCGCCAGATCATGCCAGGCGCTGACCCCGCCTGCGGTGACGATGCGGTCGCCTTCCGCCTCCAGACAAAGGACGGACTCGTTGCGAAATGCGATTTTGGGATAGTTGCGCTGGAACATGCTTCGATAGGCCCAATGGGCCGTCGCCCTATGCCCATTCAAGAGACCGGTTTCCGCGATCAGAAGAGCCCCGGAACAAACCGAGCAGATGAGCGCCCCATCTCGATGGAGCCTCTTCAGCCAGGCCGCCTCCCGTGGGTAGCGCCCCATGGGCACATCATAGATCGACGTATACATGTCGCAGACGATCACGGCGTCCGCCTTGTCCAGATCGTCGATGGCAGCGTGCGGCTCGACCGGGATATTGCCCAAACAGTGAAAAGCCTTGCCGTCCGCCGAGGCGATCTTGACCTCCAGCAATTCCTGACCCGGCGTGCCGGCGACCATGTCGGTGTATACCGCCCCGGCCGATAGCAAGACGTCATAGAGGCCATAGAGGACCGAGGCCGAGGTTTCCGGCTCCGCCAGCAACACGATCAATGGCTTTTTCGAACTGCTCACAGCGGTCTTCTGGCTCTTTTGGCGCGGTTTTGGCGCGTATGCCTCGGTCGCCTGTCCAGTATGGCCCGTTCATGACCAAATCGCCACTGCCCCGACCGCTGAGGCCGTCGTAGCTCCATCGCAACGCTGCAAAGGAGTTTTGAAATGGACGATCTGAGAACGGCTCTTGACCCAATCACTGAAGATTTTGGCGGAGAGATATTTCGACCCGGCGACCCGGGGTTCGACGAGGCGAGAATGGTCTGGAACGCCATGATTGACCGGCGCCCGGCGCTTATCGCGCGCTGCAAGGACGTGGATGACGTGATAACGGCCGTATCGATGGCTGTGGCGCGGGATCTGCCCATAGCGATCCGTGGCGGCGGTCACAATGTGGCGGGTCACGCAGTCTGCGACGACGGCGTAATGATCGACCTGTCGCTCATGCGCGGCGTCACGGTGGATGCCGAGGCGCGCGTTGCCGTCGTTGAAGGTGGCGCCCTGTGGCGCGATGTCGACAAGGCCAGCCAGGCGCATGGCCTTGCGACGCCCGGCGGTCTCATTTCGGAGACTGGCGTGGCCGGGTTGACCCTGTCCGGCGGGATTGGATGGCTGCGCGCCAGGCACGGACTTTCGGTCGACAATCTGATCGCGGCGGATGTGGTCACGGCAGATGGCGCGCTTGTCCGTGCCAGTGAAGACGAGAACCCTGACCTGCTCTGGGCGCTCAAGGGCGGGGGCGGTAATTTTGGCGTCGTCGTACGGTTCGAATTCGCGCTTCACCCCATCGGCCCCGAAGTGATGTTCGCGGCCCCCATATATGCCGTCGACGACGGTCCCGGCCCGATCCGCGCGTGGCGCGAATTTCTGGCCAGGCATGGTGATCGTGTCGGATCGCTCTGCGAGTTCTCCACTGCCGGCGGCGAGGATTTTCCCGAAAAGTATCGGGGAAAGCGCGTCTATACGCTGGCTTGCGTCTACAACGGCGATGCCGCGGAAGGCGAAGCGCTGCTTCAGCCCTTGCGCGAACTCGGCACCATGGTCGCCGATTTTTCCGGTCGGATGGCCTATTGCGATGTTCAGCAGCTCTTCGACACGTTGATGCCGTCAGGCGATTTCCGCTGCTACTGGAAGGCGCGGTATCTGACCGGCCTGAGCGACGAGATGATCGATCTTGCAATGCAGAACGCCAAGGCTGCCCCTTCTGACAATACGCTGTCATCTCTGTGGAATTTCGGTGGGGCGACGGCGCAGGTTCCGGCCGAGGCCACGGCTTTCGGCGACCGGTCCATGGGGTGGATGTATTCTCTGGACGGTGTCTGGTCCGATCCTGGCGAAGATGCCGCGAACATTGCCTGGGCCCGCGATGGTTGGAAGGCGTCGGAGCGCTTTGGCCATCACGGCCGCGTCTATCTCAACTTCCCCGGCCACGGCGAAGACGGCGCCGCGCTGACCCGCACCAGTTTTGGATCGAATTACCAGCGTCTCGTGGAGATCAAGACGAAGTACGACCCTGAAAACCGGTTCCGCTTCAACCAGAACATCGCACCGGGGGCTTGAGATGCGCGCGCCACCCTCACCACTTCCCTTAGCCGGGTCGGGCACCGTCTTCTTCACCGAAGGGGGGTCCGAAACCGAAATCATGTACCGTCATGGGTTCGAACTGCCCCAATTCGCCATGTTCCCATTGCTTGACATCCCGAGCGCTGTCACCGTCATGCGCGACATGTTCCGCGCCCAACTGGATGTGGCAGCCGAGTTCGGCCTCGGTTTCCTGCTGACTGGGCTCGACTATCGAGCGAGCCCGGACTGGGGCGCCAAACTGGGCTATTCGGCACCAGCGCTGGCGGATGGGCGCACCGTGTGGAGACGCTAGCGCTAAGTATCGAGCGTTGGCTTCTATGGACGTCTCTCCAGCGAAGGCCCTCTTTTCAAGTGTCTTGGCCCGAGACGGCCGCGAAAGGGTTGAATCAGGACAACTCCTTTACGGTGCTGAACGTCCGCTCACCAACATCTTGCAACAGAAGCCGCCAGTCTGCTCTTGATGCAGTGGACGGCTCTCCTCCGCCTTGCGGCTATAGTCGCTGCGCCAGAGCTGGAGGAGAGGTGAGATGGGCGCTCGCAAGCGTTTACCGATACCCTCGCAATTCCGATGAACTACGGGTGGAAGCGGCTTGGCCACTGCTTCCAAAACTGCGAAGAAGACCGGGAATAGACGCTGTGGGGGGCAAATGTGATCGAGTTAGTCAGCACTGCTGTCTTGACGTGCCTCTCCCTATCAGCGGTCGACGGCGACACCATCAAATGCGACGGCGAGAACATGCGCATCATGGGACCGGGTGCCCCAAATCAGTCCGCGGTGGACACACCTGAGATCTACAGCCCGGAATGTCAGCAGGAGAAATTTCTTGGCGAGCAGGCAAGGCGCCGTTTGGAGGAACTGCTTCGCCAGGACGTGAAGGTGGAAGACTCGGGCGTGAGGGACCGGTGGGAACGTCCTCTCGTCTGGGTAAGATTGCCGAACTGGGGAGACCGCCGGGGAGGTCTTGCTCAAGGACGGATACGCGGTGGTCTGGCGACCGGGGAATCAGATCTCATGGTGCGAGCGACCGACGGTGCGGAACTGCGTGAACTGATCAATGAAAGCAGGCCAATCGACAATACTCGATATAGGCGGTTTCTTCTGAGTGCCACGAGCCGCATATCGGACGTCGACTTGTTTGAGCTACGCCTTGCGGCCCTTGAGCTGGCCGAGTTCATTGGCACTGACGGGAAACTCGAAGCTGAACAGATCGCGGAATTGCTCGACGAGATCGATCACTAGGCTGGCCGAGCTAGCCCCGAGAAGTCGCCACCTTCCTCGCCCAGCTATCGACCGACGGAACGTTGAAGAAGTACCCGGATATTCACTTAAAATCTGGTACATCACCAGCCGTGCCGAATGGCTCTTTCTCATTCGTCGGGATCGGGAATCTTGAGGGGATAGCCGCAAGCCTTGCAATGAACCGCATCGGGGTCGTGGCGTTGCAGCCCGCATTGCGGGCATGGATATCGGACCTTGTAGGGGCGAAAGATCGCCTGGGCCAGACGAATGAAAAGCGAAATGCCGGCAATCATGATGACGACCGAGGTCAGCTTACCCCACATACCTGGCAGGAGGATGTCACCGTAGCCGGTCGTCGTCATGCTCGTGACCGTATAGTAGAGGGCGTCGACATAACCGGCGAAACCTGATCCCTCCCGGAAAAAGAACGTGTAGATGAAGCCGGTCACCACGAATAGAAACGTGACCAGATTGAGAGCCGAATGGACAACCTCCCGCCACGATCCGTAGCCCCACCGGGCAAGTGGGCGCCACAGAAAACCGCTGCGCGAGAGCGACCATAGGCGCAGGACGCGCAGGAAACCGAGATTGGCCAGCCAGAGTGGCGCAAGCAACGTCAGCAGGATGAAGAGATCGACGACACTTGTGGGCTGCCGCAGCCAGCGTGGAATGTCATTGGCGGCAAGGGCGCGCGCCGCGATGTCCGCCGCGAGCAGTGCCGCGATAGAATAGTCGATCCAGAGAAAGGATGGCCGCTCGCGCAGCACCGGGCTCGCAACGAAGAACGCAATGATCAGAAGATCGACGACCATGACAGCGAGTTGGAACCGCAACGCGCCTTGTGAATGACCGTGGTAGAGACTGCGTAAGCGTGCTCGCAGGCGGCCCATTGCGTTCACTTCCCGTTCAGTGCCGCCGGTTCCTGGGGAAATATTCATCGTCTATTGGCCAATGCATTTTGTGGGAGCGGTTTTCGGTAACAGCGGCTGGAGTCGTCCGCACCTAGCTTATCTGACCCAGATCAGGGCACCTAGGCCATGGAATAATAGGAAATGAGACACGATATCCGGTTGAGCGGAACATCCGCTTTCCGGAGACGATCTTCTTAGGAACAAAAGTCGGGATAGGGTCAATAGCTGCCATTGACCCGGTAATTGACGAGCTGGTTCTCGCCATTCGGGCCGACGACGAAAAGCGGCGGCGCCTCGCCCTGATCGAGCCGCGTGGGGAACTGGATATAGACCTTGTGGGAGTCGTCGAAGCCGCGTACCGGCCGCCAGGGCGGATTGTCGCCGCTGATCGCGTAGCGGAAGTTGAGCCGATCGAGGCGCAGCCCCGCATCGACCGGCTGTTCCGCCTGGGCCTGTTCTTGCGGCTCCGCAAAGCCAGACGCTCGTCGCGCGGATAATGTCAAAGCGCTGCGCATCGAGGAGGCGAAGCAGATGCTCGAGACCGGCTCCGACCCGGTGGACGCGATCGGCCGCGAGGTCGGCTACGAGGACGCGGCCTCGTTCCGGCGCCTGACAGGCATCTCGCCGGGCGACTACCGCCGCCCCTTCAGGATCGCTGGCTACGCCGGCCCGCTCCTCACGATGCGCGGCCCGACAACAAGATGTTGAGACCAGAACCAAGTTGGCATCATTTACTTCCGTTCACTTGTTTCGTGTGCCCAGCGGCAGAGTACAATCACCTCTGCAGCCCTGCGGCGAGCGTTGACTGAGCTGATGGCGGGTTTTGCCCTAAAGCCTTAAGATCGAGAACACTGTTTGCTACCTCGGTTTCCTTTTCAGGCTCAGCCGGTTGCCGGTCGGGTTTTCGTGACAGGTGCCTCGCGCGGTGCGTTTGCGGACCGACGCAACATGAGCCCGATCGCGAGCACGACTGCTACGCTGCCGGGAAGCCACAGCCATCCAATCTCGTCAGGCGCCGTGGCAAACAGGGTGAGCATTGACACGAAAGGAACGAGATAGGTGTAGGCAGTCACCGCGCCTGGTGTGAGAACCCCAGTTCCTCGCTGCATCAACCAGAACGTAACGCCGCTCGAAAAGATTCCCAGGTAGGCTACCATAAGAAAATCGAAGAAAGTCAAATGTGCGAGCGCTTGCGTTGGCTCGAAGGCCAAGCCCAGTAGTCCGATCAGTACACCACCGGCCAAGAGGCTCCAGAAGGTGCGTAGCGCAGCACTGTCGGAAAGCCATCCACGCTTGATCCCCCACTTGCTGAGTACCGGGTAAAGAGCGGACGCGACGCACCCCAGGAAGAAAGCAGCCTCGCCGAGGCTGAACTGCAAGCCACCATTCCCTCCGCTGTTACCGACCCAGGCGAGCCACAAGGCGCCCGCTGCACCAAGCGCTAATGCGGCCAGCAACCCACCATCCGGCCGCTCCACACCGATCATCCGGCCAAGGCCGTAGGCAAGCAACGGTACGCTGACATACAGCGTGGCCATCGACAGTGCGGTAACTTGATGTGCGGCCCAGAACATGGCGCCGAAGAAGCCGGCAAGGCACAAGCCCATTACTGCATAGAGGACGAGGCCAGGAGGGCTTGGCCGTCGATCGGGCGTACGCCAGACGAGCGCTCCGATGGCGGCGGCCGCTAGGGCGAAGCGGATCGCCGTCAGGAGCAATGGTGGTAGCCCCTCGCTCATTAGTCCCACAGCAGGGAATGACAGTCCGACAATCAGCGCCCATAGGAACATTCCCGCGTGTGCACCTCCTGGCGCCACCATGAAGGCGTTCAGTCTGGACTGCATCGGATTTCCCCTCGGTGGCGTCGGACATTCGTCCGACCGGATGAATCAAGTGGTTTCAGACAGTTTGAGACTCTGCGATCGCCGCCGCCAGGATTGGGTCGCTGCCGGCAGGGACGTCGATGAGGAAGTGGTTCTTGAGGACATCGTGCAACTCCGTGATATCGGTCAGCAGCCTTCGCTCCGACGGCCCATCGATGGCGTGGACCGTCAACCGATTGTCGAGAAGCGCGTAGCGGCCTTCCGCGAATGGCCGTGCTGCAATCAGCATATGTCGGAAATGGGAGTCCGGATGTGACGAAAGATAGTGGTTGGTGATCTCGTAATCGGCCTGGACCTGCTCCTGCAGATCGAAGCGGTAAACCGGTCTCCAGTCGGCGCCGATCCGGGCGTCCAGGCGGAACAGGCCATCTTGCTCGACAAGGCGGAAGCGCTCATGCGGTGTCTCTTGTTCAAGATCGGGCTGCAGGCGCAACGGCGCCGTAAGCGTCAGCGCTCCAAAGCCGACGTCAGCAATGCAGTCCTCGCCGCCTGCGTGAACCCTGAGAAGCATATGGCCGCGGGGCGTCTTCGCTTCTTCGGGCTGGTTCCACAGGATACGTGCAGCCAGACCTGAAACGCGAAACCCCAGAGCTGACAACATATGTCCAAAGAGCAAATTCTGCTCGAAGCAATAGCCGCCACGTCTGCCGCGGACCAGCTTGTCCATCAGCGAGGCCGCATCCAGCCGGACCGGCAGGCGACCGAGGCGTGGGTCGAGGTTCTCGAAGGCGATTGCCTGAGGATGCAAGCGATGGAGTGAATGCAGCACCGCCAGCGAAGCTTCGCGCGACCCCGAATAGCCGATGCGCGCGAGATAGGCGTTTAGCTCGACCGCTTCGTCCGGTACTGCAAACAGTCGGTCAGTTGTCATTGCTCCCTTTCCTGATTGGAGCGGGCCTTGGGCGGCTCGTGCCCGAAGCCACTCACGCCGACGGCAGATCGCCCCGCGACAGCTTCGATAATCTCCGAAGCGGTTTCATCGGAGAAGCCGCCATAGAGTTCAATCAAGCCGACTCCCTGGTCCACCAACCGGCGCGCAACGTCAGGCGCGGCTCGTTCGTTCGCCATGATGAAGGTGGTGTTTTGAGACCCTGCAATGCGGACGAAACGGTCGGCAGCGGGATTTGCGCCTGGAGCAGACACGATGCAGGCCTCCGCAGGGGGCTTGCCATCCGTGAAGGCCCGATTGAATTCGGCCGCCTGCACGATCGATTCAATGCCGAACGAGACGGAAGCGACTCTGGTATTGCTGGGTACGGCCGCCCTAACTTTGGCGCGCACCGCCAGAGGCATGCCGCCACACAACTCAACCAATTCGATTCCGGTGTCTGCCATCGTCCTCGCGAGCGCCGGGACCTTGGACGGATCGTCTACCAACACTATGGTTATCCTGCCGGTCGCCGTCTTGTAGGTGAACTGGTCTGTATCGGGATCTGCTTCTGGAAATTCGTAGAATACGGCGTGGTGCATCTGCGGTCTCCTGGCAGCCTGTGCCTCTTGCCGGCGGTTGCGAGTTTAGGGGAGTCAGGCTTCGTTATGCTCCATAAGGCCGCTCCGCGCGCGCATTGCGAAGCGCGGTGGCCCACCACAAAAGCTGATCCAGCATAGTCCTCGCCGCTGCATCGGGACCGGACGGCTCCTTGAGAAGGCCGGCCTCATCGAACAGCCCATGGCAATTGTGCAAACTGATACAATCGCGGGTCGAAACCATGTGCAGTTCCGCACAGACCTGGCGGAGTTGTTCGACGGATCTGAGGCCGCCAGCTATGCCGCCATAGGAGACGAAAGAGACTGGTTTGGCCATCCACTCTTCTCGTGCCGAATCGAGCGCGAACTTCAGCGAAGCCGGATAACCGTGGTTGTATTCGGGCGTAATCATCACGAATGCGTCCGCATCGGCCAGGCGCGACTTCATTGCCTCTACCTCTGGCGGCGGCACATCTTGGAGAGTGGCAGGAAGATCGGCTTCTGCGAGGTCTATAAGATCGATGTCGATGGCTTCGTCCAACGCCGCGCGCCCGACGAACCATCGCGCCACGGTATCTGCAAAGCGCCCTTCACGGGTGCTTCCGACAATCACTGCCGTGCGGATTCGATCTTGAGACATCATCGCTTCTCCTCACTTCTCAGCGTTCAGCTTTCGCGTCGTTTGCGAATGGCACTGGCAACTGTTCTGGGCAATTGCTAAAGTTTCGATAGAATTGTTCGAAAGGATCGATCAGATTCTCGACGCACTAACGCTTGACCAGTTGCGAACTTTCGTTTCGGTTGCCGAAGCAGGAAGTTTTCGCGGCAGCGCGCGACACCTGTCTCGCGTTCAGTCCGCGATAAGTTACTCTGTGGGAAACTTGGAGTCGCAGTTGGGAGTGGCGCTCTTCGACCGCTCCGGGCATCGACCAAAGCTCACACCACAGGGTCAATCCTTACTGGCTGATGCGCGATCGATTCTCCTGAAAGTCGATGCGATGCGGGCGCGAGCTCGCGGACTCGGCGAGGGAGTGGAACTCGAGTTGTCGATCGTGATCGACTCGCTCTACCCGATGCCCTGGGTCATGGCGGCGCTACAAACCATCCGTCGCAGCTACATTGGCGTGAGTATCCAGCTGCAGGTCTTGCCACTCGGCGGCCCGCCGGCCGCAATTCAGGATGGGCGAGTGACGCTTGGCATTCTGGCTGGCGAAGACTTGACGGATTCTCGCATCGCGCTTGAGGCAATGCATTCGCATCCCTTTGTCGCAGTCGCTGCACGAACACATCCGCTGGCAGCAGCGGCGGAAGATTTAGGCACCTTGGAGGCTGTGGCGCTTGCTGAGCACGTACAAATCGTCTTGTCTGATCCGACCCAACTTTCTGAGGGCCGCGATTTCGGCGTCCTTTCGCCAACCACTTGGCGCGTCAACAACCAAGAGACAAAATGCGCAATGATCCGGGCCGGTCACGGCTGGGGGCGACTACCCTACTGGGTCGTGGCAGAGAACCTCAAATCCGGGGAACTCGTTCGACTTCCTGTAGTCGCGCTAGGCTCCGGCGGCCAGATTGAAGTGCAGTTCTATCTTGCGCGAAGGATCGACCGCCCCTTCGGACCTGTGGCCCGAGCTTTCAGAGAGGCCATTCTCGCCAACCACGCTTCCGAGACATGAAGGATGCAGCGTCGTTTGTTACAGTACTCGAGGCACGATCATGTTGGGCCGCGGCACGGTACTTGACATGCCTTTGTAGACGAGGATCCATGACAGCATCCGGTTTCTGACCCGATCCCAGCGAGAAACCAACAGCTGCAGCAGGCCAAGAGAACCGTTCCGGTGCGGGTAGTTTTCAAGAAGGCGATCTGACCTCGGAAGGTCTGAAATGGGTCAGTCACGAAGATACTCGTGCCGACTTGAATGTCCGTTCTTGAAGATCTAGTCTAGGTGGTAGTGCCGGGCCATCTAGTCGAGGTCGGTCTGGATCCAACGCGGCGAATGGTGGACGTCTATCGTCTGTAAGCGCCCTGGTCCCAGATTTTCGAACCGGTGCGGGATGCCGGCCGGGCCAAACACAACCTGACCGGCAGTCGCCTCGAGAACTGTGTCTCCAACGAAAAAGCGGGCCCGACCCTCGGTCACGACAAACACCTCGTCATAGGGATGCACGTGAAGACGTGGGCCTTCGCCAGTGCGGTCGGTGCCGTAAGCGAGCACGGTCATCGGTGCTCCGAGTGCTTCACCCGGCAAAGAGCCACGCCAGGGACCTTCAGCACCTGGATCGAAAAGCGTTGCCTGAACAGGCGCGCTTCCGCTTGGCCTGATCGAATTGACGTCGAAATCATTGCGCGTCATGTCATCTCTCGCGAATGGTCCATCTCTGTATCTCGCAGTCCAGTATGAAGCCCGCCGGCGTTCTTCGTCACCGGTGACGCGGATCGATCGGCATTAGAGTGTTGAGGTCGAGCAGGCGCTCGAGCTCGGCGGCGGCACCCAACAGATGCGCTTCGCCGCGCGGGCGGGCGACGATCTGCAATCCAACCGGCAGGCCCTCGGCCGTGAAGCCGCAGGGCAGCGAAAGTGCCGGCGCGGTGGTGAGCGAGACGGCGTAGGCGATCGCCAGCCAGTCGATGTAGTTGTCGAAGGTGATGCCCGCGCATCCACTCACGTAGCGCTCTTCCACCGGATAGGGCGGCACGATGGTGGCCGACGTCATCAGGAGATCATATTCCTCGAAGAAGGCGAGCGTTCCCGCGATGATATCGCGCCGCTCGGCTTCGGCCTCGATGATCTCCTCTACCGAGAGTTTCAGGCCCTTCTCCACGTTCCAGACCATTTCCGGCTTTAGAAGTTCGGGGTAGTCCTTCAGCTTCCGGGAATGGGAAGCGGCGAAACCCACGGCACGCAATGTCTGGAACGCATGCCGCGCTTTGCTGAAGTCCGGATGCGCCTCCTCAACCGCGATGCCGAGCTCGGCAAAGCGCGAGACGGCGCGGCGGCAGATCTCGGCCACCTCCGGGTCAATCGGGGTGATGCCCAGATCGGCGCTGAAGGCGACGCGCTTCAGCCGCGGTGACCTGCGTGCTGCTCCGAGGAAAGAGGTGCCGCCGCGCGGCAGCGAAACCGGGTCGCCCGCATCCTCGCCGCACATGGCGTCGAGCAGCAGGGCAAGATCCTCGACCGTGCGTGCCATCGGACCCTCGACACTCAGGAGGTCGTCGACCTTTACGCCCAGATTCTTTGCGACACGGCCGGGGCTCGGCCGCATGCCGACGATGCCGCAGAAGCTTGCGGGATTGCGCAGCGAGCCGCCCAGGTCGGAGCCGTGCGCCACCCAGGCCATGCCGGTGGCGAGCGAGACCGCCGCGCCGCCACTGGAGCCGGCAGCCGAGCGGCTGGTGTTCCACGGGTTGCGCGTGGCGCCGAAGACCTCGTTGAAGGTGTTGGCGCCGGCGCCGAATTCGGGCGTGTTGGACTTGGCGTAGACGACCCCGCCCTCTTCCTCCAGATGCCGCACCAGGATGTCGGAGCGCTCCGGCACGTGATCCTTGAAGATGGGCGAGCCGAAGGTGGTGCACACGCCTTCCACCTCGATGAGGTCCTTGATGGGGACGGGCAGGCCGGCGAGGACACCGCGCTCTTCGACCGGCAAGTCCATCAACCGGCGTGCATGCGCCCGGGCGCGGTCGAAGCAGAGCGTCGGCAGCGCGTTCACAATCGCATCGACCTCCGCGATGCGCGCCTCCAGCGCGTCGAGCAGATCGAGCGGCGTGATCGCGCCGGCCTTCAGTTGTTCAACGATCGAGACGGCCGATTGACGGATGAGATCCATCTTTCCCTCCCTTCAGCGCAGCGCATCGACGAGGAAACGCGAAAGCTGCGGGAAAGCGGCGATCAAGGCAAGGCCGACGAAGCTGGTGAGCAGGAAAGGTAGGGCCCCTCGCGCGATGCGCTCCAGCGGCAGCCGTGTGATGTTGGCCGCGACATAGAGATTGATGCCGACTGGCGGCGTGAACAGGCCGATGGCGAGATTGACCATGACGAGCACGCCGAACCAGACCGGATCCCACCCCATCTCGCGCGCAACCGGCAGGAAGATCGGCAGCGAGATGAACATGATGGTGATGGCATCCATGAACATGCCGGCGACGAGAAGCACCAGCATGATGACGAGCAGGATGACCCATTGGTTGTCGCTCAAGCCGATCAGCAACGACGAATATTGCCCGATGAGGTCATCCACCGTCACCACCCAGCCGAACAGCCCCGCATAGGCGACCACCAGCATCACCACCGCCGAGGAGGCGCTCGCCTCGACCAGCGATTTGTAGAGGCCGGAAAGGCTGAGCGTGCGGTAGACGAGGCCGCCGACGAGCAGCGCGTAGACGGTCGCGACGATCGCCGCCTCCGTCGCCGTGAAGGCGCCGGAATAGATGCCGCCGAGGATGACGACCGGCGTGAGAAGCCCCCAGAACGCGTCGAGGAAGCTCCGCCAGAGCCTCTTGCCATAGGGCAGCTCCGCATGGGGCTGCGGCATCAGCTTTTCCAGGCTGGCAGCACCTCGCCCCGTCTTGTGCTTGCCGGCGAAAGGGAGCGTCAGCAGCATCAGGAGGCCCATGGAAAGACCGGGGATGATGGCAGCGATGAAGAGCTCGGAAATCGACGTTTCGGCGATCACGCCATAGATGACGAGGCCGATCGAGGGCGGGATGACGATGGAAAGGGCCGCCCCCGTGCACACCAGGCCGGCGGCGAAGCCGCGCGGATAGCCATCCTCCTCCATGCCCTTGACGATCAGCGGGCCGATGGCCGCAACCGAGGCTGGACCGGAGCCGCTGACGGCGCCCCAGAAGAGGCACACCACCGTGCCGACGATCCCCATGCCGCCCGGCAGCGCGCCGACGAGCACGCGGAAGAAGCGCACCATGCGCTCGGCGATGCCGAGCGAGCCCATCAGCGTGCCCGCGAGGATGAAGAAGGGAATGGCGAGAAGCGAAAACCTGGCGATGCCGGCAGCGATGAGATCGCCGACGAGGTCGAGCCCGAAACCCAGCACCCACATGGCATAGAGCGCCGAGAGGCCGAGCGCGAAGGCGACCGGCAGACGCAGCGCAAGCAGCACGAAAAAGAGGATCACCATCTGCGTGCCGGCCCCGATCTCAGCCATGGCCGTCCGCTCCCGCATCGAGCGTGCGCCAGGTCTCCCGGGCATGCTGGACATAGCGGACGAGCACCAGTGCGAAGGCAAAGGGCAGGCCGGCGCTGTAATACCAGGCCGGGATCTGCAGCGCATAGGAGCGCGAGCCGGTGGCAAGCTGGTTGGAAAGGAGCTGCCACGAAAACCATGCCGAGAGCGTCAACAGCAGCACGGCCAGCGCACCCGACAGGAGGAGCAGCACCTTGCGGGCGGGCGGCGGCAGGAGGTCGTAGACGAGGGTAACGGCGAGGTGGTCGCCGGTGCGCGCGGCGACCGCGGCGCCGAAGATCGTCAGGAGCAGAAAGCCGTTGACCAGCAGCTCCTCGGTGGCGGCGAGCGAATAGTTGGTGAGGTAGCGCACGGCGACATTGACGAAGCCGAGGGCGGTCATCGCCAGAAACAGCGCTGCGCAGATGATCTTTTCCGCATCGCGCAGCACGAACCGCATCTCGCCCTCCCCTCCCGGAAAACACGGGAAGAGGACCGGTATGGACGGTCCTCTTCCGTAAAGCGCGCAGGCTTCAGTTGGACGCGTCGATTGCGTTCTGGAAGGATTGGACGATGTCCTCGCCAACCTTGGCGGCCCATGTGTCGAAGGCCGGCTGGGTCGCCTCGCGGAAGGCCCGGATTTCCTCGGGCGTCGGCTCGTAGACCTCCATACCCTGCTCGCGCAGGAAGTCGATGCCCTTCGCCGTGTCCCCGCGGGTGATCTCTTTCTGATAGGCCATCGCCTCGACGGCGGCTTCCTTCACCTTGGCCTGCGTCTCCTCGTCCCAGGACTCCCACAGCTTGCGGCTGACGCCGAGGAAAAGGGGGTCATAGGAGTAATGCCAGGCGGTGAGATATTTCTGCACCTCGTAGACGCGTTGCGGGATGATGACCGCACCGATGGGATTTTCCTGCCCGTCGACGACGCCCTGCTGCAGGGCGGTGAAGGTCTCGCTCCACTGCATCTGCTGCGGGTTGGCGCCGAGCGCGTTCATGACGTCGATATACATCGGCCCGGCGACGCGCATCTTCAGGCCCTGCAGGTCCTCGGGCGTCTTGATAGGACGCACGTTGTTGGTGACCTCGCGGAAGCCGTTCTCGCCCCAGGCCAGCACGATGACGTCGTGTTCGGCCATAATCTCCGCCATGCGCTCGCCCGGCGCGCCGTCGGTGGTGGCGTCCACGTCCTCATAGGAGGAATAGAGATAGGGCAGGGAGAAGACCGCCATCTCCGGCACCAGCGGCGTGACGTTGATCGCCGAGGTGACGACGAAGTCGATCGCCCCGCGGCCGACCATCTCCGCCTGCTTCATCTGGTCGCCGCCCGAAAGCTGGGCATTGGGGAACACACGCACGCTGAAGGCGTCGTCCGTCGCTTCGCTCAGGAGTTCGCCGAACTTCTCCGCGCCCCTCTGCCAGGTCGTCGTGTCGCCGGTATTGTGCGACAGACGGAACGTCTCCGCCTGTGCGGCGCCCAGCGCGGCCATTCCGGCCAGCATGGAACCAAGGGCGATCGCGCCCAGCTTTCTCAACCTCATCGGATGCTCCTCCGTTCATTTTTCAGACCGGCCCGAGGCGACCTCCTCCACCGTTCGGCGGCACCATAGATTCGCGTACCGGCTTGTCAATTGCGACACCACGGCTGCCGCTCCTCGCTCCTGCTTGCGAGCCATCGCATATGGGATGGATTCCGGCCGTCGTTCCACTCAGCCTGGAATGAGGGCGGGGTGACCCACCTGCCCGCGTCCCGCTCTTGCGTTTGCGAAGCTCGTTCCTTTACTTCGCAAAATCCGGGCAATAAGCTTTCTCTCGGTTGGCATGCTCGCCTCTCCTGCGAGTTGCCTGGATAAGAGGAAGACCCTCACAAATACCCGGAACGAGAGCCCGCCATGAACAAGGCACAGATCGTCGGCTGGGCGCATGCGCCCTTCGGGAAATCGGAAGAGCCCGACACGGAGGCGCTGATGGCTTCGGTCGTGGACCCGGCCCTCACGCATGCAGCTGTCGAGCCGGGCGAGGTGGACGGCATCTTCGTCGGCGTCATGAACAATGGCTTTTCCAAGCAGGATTTCCAGGCCGCGCTCGTCGGCATGACGGATGAGGCGCTCGCCCACACGCCCGCCATGCGGCTCGAAAACGCCTGCGCGACCGGCTCGGCCGCTATCTACACGGCGATGGATTTCATCGAATCGGGGCGCGGACGCATCGCGCTGGTTGTGGGCGCGGAGAAGATGACCGCCACGCCGACGGCGGAGGTGGGCGACATCCTGCTCGGCGCCAGCTACCGCAAGGAGGAAGCCGATATCGACGGCGGCTTTGCCGGCCTTTTCGCCCGCATCGCCCAGAACTACTTCCAGCGCTACGGCGACCGCTCCGAAGAGCTCGCCATGATCGCCGCCAAGAACCACGCCAACGGCATGGCGAACCCTTACGCCCATATGCGCAAGGATTTCGGCTTCGACTTCTGCAATACGGTCTCGGAAAAGAACCCCTACGTGGCCGAGCCGCTGCGCCGCACCGATTGTTCGCTGATCTCCGACGGTGCGGCCGCACTCGTGCTGGCCGACGCGGAGACGGCGGCCGCGCTGGAGCGCGCCATCGCCTTCCGCGCGCGCAGCCATGCCAACG